>DATGWI010000102.1:0-7413 GCA_035299565.1 Amoebophilaceae bacterium
CGTAAGCTATGGGGATGTTTCGTTAATTTTTTATAGGTTAGTGTCATAGGGGGTTGGGTTTTACCTTACTTTTCCCCCTATTTTAACCCTTTTTCTCCTTACTACCTAACTATAAGCTACTTACGCAACAGGTCTAGTATAGAACAACATCCAATCTGGGTATAAATGCTTGTAAAAATTCCTCCATGGTGCTGTAGAAAATCTCTACTAATTTTGTTAGATTTATTGGTTGCATGCAGGCCGTTGTAGATGCTACAGACGAACCTGTTGCACAATGGAAGGTTGTATTTGTCAGTTGTAGCATTTTCGCATCGAAAACCACAGCATATGAAAACCACGGGGCCTTTTGGCATATACCGCTTCTGTTACATGCTTTCTCTTTTGCCCTTGGGTTTTTTGTATGGCCTCTCCGATGCACTTTTTGTACTCGTATATTATGTACTAGGGTATCGAAAAAAGATAGTAGCAAACAACATACAAAATGCTTTCCCAACCAAATGCATGCAGGAACGAAACGATTTAATAAAGTCTTTTTATCGCTACTTATGCGATTTGTGCATCGAACAAGTTAAGGGCTTGTCCATGAAACCTTGTGCGTTACACAAACGGGTTGTCATTGAACATACCAGTCTATTTGAAGAATTTTACAAACAAAACCAATCCATTCTACTTGTGGCAGGGCACCTTGGCAATTGGGAATGGACGGCCCATGCACTCGCCTTGCAGACACCTTATACCGTATGTGCCGCCTACCAGCCGCTGCACCAGCCTGGGATGAACCAAATGGCCCTTTGCCTGCGCACCCGTTTTCAGCGTCAAGCGATACCCATGCATTCCATAGCACAGTACCTATTGCGTTACAAAGGACCTCCACAAGCCGTTTCTTTTTTAATGGATCAGGCCCCGTTCAACACCCATGCCTGTTGTTGGACCACTTTTTTGGGGCAACCCACTGCTGTAGCTTTAACTGCTGCAAAACTGGCACAAAAGTGTAATTTCCCTATTTTTTATATGGAGACCCACCCAATAAAAAGAGGGCATTATAGAATTCGGCCCATCTTGCTCACAGCAGCTCCCAATACGCTATCTGCACAGGAAATTGCAATTTCCTACACCAAACAACTTGAAGCAGACATCTTGCGTAATCCCCCTATTTGGCTCTGGTCTCATAGAAGATGGAAATAAGGCAAGGCCATTGCATGGAAAGATCTTGTTAATGTTGTCCGGCTGATGCAGCATTCTTATTGAACACACGTTCCGCATTTTTTGTAGTGATGCGGGCTACTTCTTCTAACGAAACGTGTTTGATTTCTGCTATTTTTGTGGCTGTATGCAGTAGATGGATTGGCTCATTGCGCTTGCCCCGATGGGGTACGGGTGCCAAATAGGGACTGTCTGTTTCTAACACCAAATGCTTCAGGTCTATTGCCGCAACTGTTTCAGCCAATGTATTTTTTGGCAATGTCACAATGCCACTAATGCCGAGGAAAAAACCAAGTTCTATGCATTGTTCCGCTTCCATACGGTCTCCTGTAAAACAATGAATGATGCCTTTTAACGTACCATCTTGGGCTTTTTCCAACAAAGCCGTTACTTCTTTAAATGCATTCCTACAATGGATGGATAGAGGCAAATGGTACTTCTTAGCCCAATCAACCTGAATGGCAAAGGCTTCTTGCTGCTCTTGTCGCAAAGAGCAGTCTTGGTAGAGATCTATGCCAATTTCACCTATGCCTACAAAAGAACCTTTTTGAAGCCATGCTTCTACCGCATACAGTTGGGGTAGAAAGTTGCTTTGGATATAGCAAGGATGTATGCCCAACATGGGGAAGCAAACTGTAGGAAATCTTTGAGCAGTGTCTACCACTTTTTCTATGGTTGTTTCATCTATATTGGGTAGGTAGACTTTTGCTATATGATTTTCCTGTGCCCTTGCTACCACCCACGCCAAATCGTCCTGAAAAGGATCGCCATACAGGTGGGCGTGTGTATCAATAAATGTTACCATAAACATGCAGTATAAAAAAGCCGTGCGATGCAACTGCAACAGCAAGGAAAGTGTACCAGTCAGAATTTAACCTAACAAAACATTAAATTCTAACCAGTACAAAGAGCAGCATGACTACCCTAAGTAACATTTAAGCGTTTCGCTTCCAACGGCCATTTTTAGCTTTTTGATTGCCTTTTCTTTGACTTGCCGGACACGTTCTCGGGTGAGTCCAAAACGAGCGCCAATTTCTTCTAAGGTCAAAACCTGGGTATTGTTTAGGCCAAAATAGTAACAAAGCACATCTCGTTCTCTAGGTGTAAGCACCGATAAGGAACGCTGTATTTCCTTGCACAAAGAATCGTTCATGAGTTCGCTATCCGGCTTTTTGGCTACATCGCTCTCCAATACGTCCAACAAGCTATTTTCTTCGCCTTGTACAAAAGGGGCATCTACAGAAATATGGCGACTAGACACTTTCAATGCATCGCGCACCTCTTCTGGATCGATTTCTAGGCATTCTGCCAATTCTTCTACCGTGGGTTCGCGTTCGTACTTTTGCTCCAAGCGGGCAAAGGTTCTCGAAATCTTGCTGAGAGAACCAATACGATTTAGTGGCAAACGCACAATACGGGCTTGCTCGGCCAACGCTTGTAAGATGGACTGACGAATCCACCAAACGGCATAGGAGATAAACTTAAATCCCCGCTTTTCGTCAAACCGTTGTGCTGATTTGATCAACCCCAGGTTTCCTTCGTTGATCAAGTCACTTAAGGACAATCCTTGGTTTTGGTATTGTTTGGCTACCGAAACCACAAAACGCAAGTTTGCTTTTGTCAACCGTTCAAAAGCAGCTCGATCACCTTGTCGAATCCGTTTTGAAAGTTCCACTTCTTCGTCAGCGCTCAGCAAAGACACTCTACCAATTTCTTGAAGGTACTTGTCTAAAGACTGACTTTCGCGATTTGTAATTTGTTTACTGATCTTGAGCTGTCTCATAGTGTGTTGAATTAGATTAGATGAAAAAAGTGCTGCCTTCTTACCTTATCCTGCTGCTGGAGTTGCTGCAACAGGCGTTTCTTGTGGCAACAATACCCTGCGAGACAATCTGTATTTACCCGTTTTAGGATCTATTCCGATCAACTTGATCTGTATTTCTTCACCAACTTCCAGTACAGTTTCTAAGTTTTCGATACGTTCCCAACGTACTTCTGAAACGTGTAACAACCCATCCTTGCCCGGCATAAATTCTACAAAGGCACCATAATTCAATACCGATTTTACTTTTCCAACATAGACTTCACCCACAACAGGTTTCGCTACAATGGCGTTTATTCTACCCAAGGCTCGTTGCAGCATTTCCCGGTTTGTTGCAAAAATTTGCACAATGCCTACACTATTTTCTTCTTGAATATCAATACTAACACCTGTTTCTTTTTGGATCTCTTGAATCATCTTTCCACCAGGTCCAATAATGGCGCCAATCATTTCTTTTTCTACTTCTAGGACCGTAATTCTTGGCGCATGCGGTTTGCACTCAGGACGTGGTTGGGATATGGCTGCATTCATTTTTTCAAAGATATGGAGTCGGCCTTCTTTGGCTTGCAATAGGGCTTGTTCGAGCACGCCATACGAGATCCCTGCTACTTTCATATCCATTTGACAGGCTGTAATGCCTTTTTGGGTGCCTGTTACTTTGAAATCCATATCGCCTAGGTGGTCTTCGTCTCCTAGGATGTCTGTTAAAACGGCAAATCGATCTGTACTTAGATCGGTAACAAGTCCCATGGCAATACCTGCCACATGCGAGCGAATCGGAATGCCGGCATCCATAAGTGCCAATGAACCAGCACAAACCGTAGCCATGGAAGAAGAACCATTGGATTCAAGGATGTCCGAAACGACCCGTATGGTGTACACATTTTCTTTGTCTGGTGGCAATACGGCTTTCAAGGCCCGCATGGCTAAGTTTCCATGCCCTATTTCGCGCCGTGAAGGCCCTCGATTGGGTTTGATTTCTCCGGTAGAAAAACCGGGGAAATTGTAATGCAACATAAAACGGCTGTATCCATCTTCCATGACACGGTCGATGACCTGTTCGTCGATCCTACTGCCCAACGTAACAGTGGTCAAGGATTGGGTTTCGCCCCGCGTAAAGAGGGCAGAACCATGTGCAGCGGGCAGGTAATCTATTTCTGTTGCAATGTCCCGGACTTGGTGCAAGGGACGTCCATCTAGTCGAATGCTTTCGTTCAAGATCATGTCTCGGACGGCTTGTTTTTCTACTTCTTGCAGAAAAATTTCTTGGTGGGCCTCCGTTGTTTCGTTTCCTGCTTGGTCGTAGGCTATGGCTGCTTTGTATCGTTCGCGAACAGCCGCGAATGCTTTTTTTCGTTCTGATTTAGAAGGTATACCTTGTTTGGCTACGGCATATAGATCGGCATACAACTCTGCCCGTAAGGAAGCTGAGTAAGGTCCTTCTGTAGCGGTGTGCAGGGTCGGCATGTGCTGTTTTTTGACCCCTACTGCCTCCATTAATTCCATTTGAGCTTGGCAGTGCAGGCGAATGACCTCGTGTGCATATTGAATGGCTTCGACCATATCGGCTTCTTGTACTTCGTTCATTTCTCCTTCTACCATCAACACACTGGTTTCTGTAGCAGCTACAATGAGGTTGATGTCCGCTTGTTCAAGAATGCTGGTAGGTGGATTCACGACAAATGTACCTGCGACGCGCGCGACACGCACCTCAGAGATTGGCCCATGAAATGGAATAGGCGAGACAGCCAAAGCAGAAGAGGCGGCTAAAGCAGCCAAGGCATCTGGCAATACTTGCTCATCGGCAGAGATTAAAGATATGTTTATTTGAACTTCGATGTTCAAGGATTTTTGAAAGAGGGGACGCATGGCGCGGTCTACGAGCCTGGCCACCAAAATTTCGTGGTCTCCAAGTCGTCCTTCTCGCTTCAAAAATCCGCCTGGTATTTTACCGGAAGCGGCAAATTTTTCTTGATAATCAACAGAAAGGGGAAAGAATCCAAATCCTTCCGTTGGACCTTCCTTGGCTACCACGGTTGCCAAGAGCATGGCATTACCCATACGAACAAGGGCAGCGCCATCGGCTTGCGTAGCTAATTTTCCTGTTTCTATGGTAATAACACGATTATCAGGTAATGTTATAGTTTGTACAATTGTCTTTCTGAGCATATATGGTATATGGGGCCAATGTTTAACGTGCAGTTAGGGAATTAAATATAAAAAAATAGAATCTCCCTTATTCATACAACATGGTAGAATAAGAAAGGTTCTAAAATAGAAATATATACTAAAATCGAATGAAGATCCGGAATTGGAGATTTGTAATAAATAATTGATTATGAATCTCATTTTATTTATTTTGTTCTTTTGTAACACTACAATCCGGCAACTGGTATTCGATCGCCTATATATGGAAATATATGGTAAAATGTAGCAATGGCAAATGCCTATAAAGCAGCCTATGTGCGTTGGATTATTTCCTTAAGCCAAGGACTGTTAATATGGTTCTATATCGGTTAAGGTCTTCTTTTTTGAGGTAAGCCAGCAACCGTTTGCGTTTGCCGACAAGTTTTAAGAGCCCTAATTTAGCAGCATAGTCTTTTTTCTTAGCGCTTAGGTGTTCTGTTAAGTGCTTGATTCTATGTGTGAATAGGGCAATTTGGGATTCAGAAGAACCGCTGTCTTGTTCAGATTTTTTGAATCCGTAGGTTTTAAAAAGAGCTGCTTTATTATAATGTGTTGAATTCATATTGTTTGTGAAAGAACCGTATCCATCGTTTGTAGGCCATAAACATGTTCTTTGCAGTACGGCTTGGTTGGCACCTCTAGGGTCTGTAGCAAGCAAACCTTTCCATGGACCAGCGATGCTGTTTCCGTACGCAAAACTATAGCAACGGCCTTATTGCGTAAAACATGTTTTACGCGTTGATATGAAGATACGATTTTTTTATAATAAAACTACCCCTTTATTAGAGCTGTTGCGTAAGTCCGTAACTTTGCTTTCGATGTAGCAGGCAAGTGGTTCTTTTATGGAGTATATGGAAGCTTATGCGGCACTTTTTTGTAGTGGAGATCCGTTGTTCCAATTGACCAAGCCAGCAACGAGTTTAAATTTTAATTCGTAACGTTTCCGTTTGTTACGAAACCGATTACCGATAATTTTGAATACCTTCATAGCGCGTATTTTATGCTCTAGTTGGATACGTTGGCTAGCTAATTGTCGATGATGGGCTTTTTGTGCCTGAGTCAACGGCTTTCCTTTACAGGTTTTATAGGCAATTTCAGCCGCTGCATGACGATGCTATATGCCTGGATAACCAGAATCTGCTAACCAAGGAACGCCTGGAGGAGGGAATGGTTCTTCTTTAAAGATGGCAAAATCATGCTTCCTGCCTGGATAGCTTTTAGATAGAGATACAAGGGTCAGTTGATCGACCAGGCTATGCAATTGGTTCATTTCTATACCGAGCAAACGTCGTACGCTCTGCGGATATTTGGATAACTTTTTATATACTAGTGCCATAGAGGGGGGCATTTAGAGAATGTATTCTCCCCCTATTTTTTGACCTGGAGATTTTAAATATAGGATGGTTTTTGTACTGCAGGTGCCCTAAGCCAATAGCGCAAGCAAAATTATTTACTTAGACAAACCCTTCAGGAGCGGAATATGAGGTGTCAGTTCAATACCAATGAGTACAATTTTTTTATGCAGCTTGAACCTCAATCTCTTGCCGGACTTTTGCTCCTAAAACCTACCGTGCACTACGACCACAGAGGCTATTTTGTAGAAACATACCACAAAGAAAAATGGCTGCAGATGGGCATAAATGTATCTTTTGTGCAAGGCAACCAATCCTACTCTACAAAAGGAACGGTGCGTGGACTTCATTACCAGCTTGCCCCTTATGCACAGGCAAAGCTCGTACGGGTGGCACACGGAACCATATGGGATGTTGCAGTGGATTTGCGTTCCAGTAGCAGTACATTTGGGAAATGGCAAGGATACTTGCTTTCTTCCCAAAACCACCACCAACTATTGATACCCAAAGGATTTGCACATGGGTTCATTGCCGTCAGTAAGCAGGCCATTGTGACATACCAATGCGATGCCCCTTATTGCTTTGAAGCTGAAAGAGGTATCCATTTTAAAGACCCTACGCTCCACATTCCTTGGGAAAGGTACGCCAAACCAAAACAGGTCTCAACAAAAGACGCCAACTTACCGCTTTTTGCACCTGAAAATATATACTATACTCAATCGGAATGAAGATGCCTTTTCAGACTCCCTAAAAATTCGTAACATTGTGGCATGAGTACTTGGTTATCTACCGAAGACCTCCGGTTGCTGGAGCTTCGTCATAAAACAGAACGAGATAAGCGGATCGCTG
>DATGWI010000103.1:0-14534 GCA_035299565.1 Amoebophilaceae bacterium
ATGTCTGGTTGAGCATAAAATAGGCTCTATAAAAGTATTTAAAATTATTGGTAACCGGTACCGCAACAAACGGAAAAGATATGCACTTAAATTTAGCATCGTGACTGGGCTAGTGAACCTTAATCATGCTGTTGCACTCAGAGAAAGGGTGGCATAAAACATAGAAAAAACCTAGAACCGCTTATACTTACTGAATCATTTGCTACACATCGGACTTACGCAACAGGTCTATCAAAAAAAGTAACGGGGAAAATATGGTCTGTTTGTTCTAGGACGAGTTAATCAACATAATTGCTTTTTGGTTCCTTTTTTGATCCATGCCAAAAAGGAACGCCCGCCTGGTGAGGGCAGGTGAACTAGGTGCGAGATCGTATAACGAATAACGCTATGCATTTTCATTTTTTAATTCCAACGCCGGGGTAGGCACCAAAACAAACCGGTCTGCTACAAAGCGCACAACGGGTATGTGTTGGTTGTCGTGCCGGGATCCATAGAAAAATCCCTGAAAAACAGTACCAAAATAGCATGCATTCCCCCATTCTTTTTGAAAATAGGTACCATATTTGTCCAGCATACGACCTACAAAACAGATCAATTCGTACCCCGTATAGCTATACAACGTAGGAGGCACACCGGTTTGTTGCACAAACTGTTTATGGAGTGCACGCACCTTGGGATCCATAAAATCCATATAGTTGGGGGCTAAAAACCATATAGGCAACTTGGTCAGTTGGTCCAGGGTCAAGAGCTCCTTTTTCAGCCACTGTTCGTGCCCTATAATTTGGGGCCTTATGCGTAGTTTAAACGACAGATTGACCATACTTGAAACCAAAAAAGGCTGGCTAGATGGTATATATATATGAGTCATCTTTTTTAGTGCGT
This sequence comes from Amoebophilaceae bacterium, assembly GCA_035299565.1. Taxonomy (GTDB): domain Bacteria; phylum Bacteroidota; class Bacteroidia; order Cytophagales; family Amoebophilaceae; genus Cardinium. Next base: position 883 of record DATGWI010000103.1, read on the forward strand.
GCTTGGAAGGGAATTCCGTACAGAGCTGTGGTGTTGCTGTCTTTTCAACTGCTGCGTTGCCTTCTGTATCTGAGGAAGTTGGTTCTTGTTCCAAATGCGTCAAAAAGTTTTTTACGGCTGTAGTGTTGGGCAATTCCACCAAGCACCCCACCTTCTTGCCCAAAGATGCTTCGATTTGCTGCTTATAAGCATGGGCCTGGTGTGCCTCGTTTGGTGTATAAAAAATGGCTATAAAGGGATCTTCAATGCTTTTAGACGTTATATCCAATAAGGTAAGCTGCACGGCTTTCTGGACCTGTGTTTCAAAACTAGGTTGCAAAAGGAAGGCGAAAGGATGGTTGCGCACCACTGCTTCATTCGAAGAAATGGGGTTCACAAAATTAATTTTGTGTTTGCGGGCAAAATCGGCCACCAAGGGTATGGTAGTGGGATACAATGGACCAACAATCAAATCCATCTGTTTCAATGCTTCTTGTTTCAACAACTCGGCCGTAACGGAAGCATCGTTTTGGGTATCAAACGCATAAAGCTTTAAGGCAATGCCCTCGGCAGCAAGCTGTTTCACCCCTAGTCGAATGCCCTGATACAGTTCTACTACAAAGGCATCCGAACAGGTTTCGTAATTGAACCCTTCCACAAGAAAGGGAAGCAAAACGGCCACAGAATAGACCTCCTTGCGTTTCGAAGTGAGTTTACGCAATGGATCGTACTCTTGAATAGAACAATGATACTGCTCCTCTAGTTGACGTATCAAGGATATATCTTGTCTATAATAGGCTTCACAGGCGGCTTTCTGAAACAAAATTTTTCGAATCACATCATCTTCGGGAAAGGTTCGCAACAACCTCTGCAAAAGAACCATATCGTCTAGTTGCTTTAGAAAATATTGTTTCAGTTGCAGCACGGCAGCAACCATCCGTTTGTCTCGAATCTGAGCAAGCTGTTGCAACGCTTCCTCCACATGGCCTGACTCAAAAAGGCACTGAGCTACCCAATAGTGGGCTTCGTTTCGCTTGTCCCAGGCAGGAAACTGCGCACACAACTCAGAAAAAACGCTTTGAGCCAACGCTTTTTCCCCATTTCGGTACGCAGACAACCCATAATAAAAATGGATATAAGGAGTCAGAACAGATGCATCTGGCACACTACGCAATGCTTGGAATTGTTCTTTTGCCGCTGCATACGTTCCTTCCTGGAAGAGCCGTTTGGCTGCTTCATACTGTTGTACGAACAGCTTAGAACACGCATTGGAACGCTTCTTTTGAGCTTCTAAAGGGAGAAGGCTACTACCGCCTAGGTAAGCACAACACACCAACAAAAAAAAACGGATCAAGCCGTCGCGCAAGTATTTGGTTTTTGGATAAAAATTCATTTCCTTATTTGAACCAGGTAGTTTAAGTGCGGAACCATCGCAACCAACAGAAAGAGACCTTTATACAATCAAACCAATCTGTAGGACGTGGGAACAAAGGAAATTCCATCTGAGGTGGATGAACTTATACAAATGTACGTGATGCTACGCTGATGTACAACTTAGCAATCCTTTAGATCTCTTGCAAAACGCTACTACTGCGGTAATTTGCACGCCGTGCGGGTGCTCAAAGCCTCAGATACAACTGTTGTATGCCGCGGTTTCTGTGCGCGCTGCCTCCTACAAATGCTTCAGCATAAGCCCGTACTGTAAGAAATCTTTTGACTGAATCAGAAATACTAGCGCATTGTCAGAACGCAATGCAGGCAAAAATAACTATGACATGTCTATACATGCGATTTTACGCAGCCGGATCGAAGTTACTATTACCAATCAGGCACTTACGCAATCTATTCGAGATCAAATCAATAGACTGGTAGAACAGCAGGTTATACCAGTCTTGGAACGGTATTTTTCCCACTATGTGCCTCACGACGTAGTGCTCCATATAGACCAATTGGTGATCGACGTGGGAAAGCTGCACACAGATGCATTGCAGGACCAACTGGTACGTCAAATAGAACAAACCCTACGCCCTGTCTTGCAAGAACAGGTCGCTAAAGTGCTGCGAAACCCGACCCCCCATACCGTTGTTCCACTACCTGAAGCAACCCTCCACGCCATAGCTCATTATTTATCAGAGGGTACTATGGCGTGGTGGATGACGCAAAATGCTGAAAAAGAGATCCAACAACAGTACGCAGCACTATACACTACGCATCCCTTCCAACTGGAACATATGTGGCATACATTGCCCAAAAAAGAACAAGCAGTACAACGATTTGCGACTCGATTTGAAGCACCTATCGTAGAACAAACACTGAGCCTTTTGTGCAAACAACCCCTTCAAGCACTTACTCCCTTACTGGGGGAAATCAATCCATTGCTGCAGCAAACAGGACTGCTTTCCACCCACAATGCATATCAAACATTGCTTACAGCAGCCCTGCTCGGAGCGATTCAGCACAAGCAGGCTATTGCCAACCGGATGGATTTTGTAACGCTTGTACTGCAACGGATTGCTGCTAAAGAGTCAATCCCTTGCGAAACCGTTGTAGCCAAATTGCTCCAAGCATACAACAAGCAGCAACCCAAGTCAGGGTCTACCCTCCAAACGCCTACGTTGCTTCCTACCTGGTTGCAGCACCTACACGAACAATCCATTCTTACCCCTAGGTTGGTTCGTTCTGAAACGCAAGACACCAAACATTTTATCCAACAATTGGATCACCTAGGTGCGGGGCAATCTGCTCCACATCAATTAGGCGAAACCATACGAAACATGGAAAAACAACTCTCCAATCCTACCTTACGCCATTTGCTCAACAGTTGGCTCCAGGAACCCTTCAACCGCACCCGCTTGGCCAAGAAGCTGCCACAGCCCCTCTTTAGATCTTTCGTTGCGGCAATAAACCCCACCATACTACCGCTCTTTACCGACTTTATCCAGATACTTTCTACAACGACGCCAAGCACCCCCCCCCTCAAGCAACACCTACAAGCCATTCAAGAAGCTACATTGGCCTATTGTGCAGGTGCGTATACCGAAAGTAGCTATGCAACAGCCGTACACCATGTATTTAAAACCCAGGGCAACAACCAAGCCAACACCAAACAGCACTTAAACGCCTTGCGCATGACCCCTATGCACGCAATGGCCAAGAAACTGGTCAACGAATGGCTGCCTGAAGAACCAGAAATAACTGATTACATTGATGAAAAAACAAACATCCCAACCCCATCTCCTGCCACACCCTGGATCAAACGGATTGTTTCCTTAGCGCATGCTGTGGGGAACAATGCCCAAACCAAAACGGAAGTCAAAACCATTTTATTGGAAACGCTGCTTGCATGCCCTGTTCTAGAACAGCTGCCTATGCACATTTGCAGGGATCATCTCTCACAGCTCTTGGAACGCCCAAGCGTTGCATACAAACTTCAACAAATTGCTGCCCTACCCGATGCAACGACCAAGCAAGCTGCTTTGATGCAGCTGCTACACGGCTGGCGCCAATCTGTCATCCATGCACTTCCCTTGTCCTCATCCAAAGTAGACACAGGCATCGTCTTGCTGCCAACAATCAGCAACGAAACCAATCGTACATCCAAAAAAACATCCCTCCTAGCACACCTTTTAGAACGGGTCCTATCTTTGCTTCATACTGCTGAAGCCCTCGATTTGGGGCAACAAAAGCACACAGCATTACGGACAGAAGCAACGTCGTTCTTTGCAGAACGGTACGGTAAGCAACAACTCTTAGAACTGGTAATCAGAAGTGAAAAAGTCCCTATCGAACAACTAGAACATTCCATAGAAGCAGTTGCGGTACGAGCTGCTACGGCCATCCAAACCAAACATCTGCTGCCCCAGGTACTGGAGAAAAAAGTTTTGGCTCCAGCGAAGGATACATTTTCACTTGAAGACGTGATTGATTTCTTACTACACGACCAACTACCACCTGATAAACCGGTACCAGCCTACCTGATTTCCAGAAGCATCCTACAAGCTACTCCAGCACTACTGATGCAGCGATTGGCCCCCATATGCCAAGAAGCGTCGTTGCTACAAAAACTGCTGCTGCATGCTACAGAGACCACAGTAACCAAGTTAATGGATGCATGGGTGCCGTTTTCCAGTGAGGTAGTGGCATCGGTAGCCACGGTATTGCTTCAGACGGATCTATCCCCAACATGGAAACCAAACCAACGTCTGGTGCATGAACTATTGATTCGAGCTGCCCTTTCTCCACGTGCACCTGCCACCGAAACAGACTACCTGCAACGTATAGTGCACCATGTGCATGCCCATGCAGGACTTGCTCCAGCAGCGCTTTGTACCCGCCTGGCCAATTGTGCCAAGCGACACGCCTATGACACCCTGGAAACCTCTTTTGGATTGCTCCAGAAGCGGCTAGCGCCACTCAACACGACCGTGCTTGAACAACTAGACCTTCGGTTGCTGCCGGTACACGAAGCCGTAGCTGCCCAAATTGGGCCTGAGGCCTTACCCACCTATTACAACCAGGTAGTCCCTGCTCTAGAAGCCTTGGCAAACCAGCCAAACGCAACAGACACAGGAGATCAAAACCTACAGGAACTCGTAGCAAAGCAGTTGCCTACGCTTTCCGAACCGTTGCAGAAAACCATTTGTCGCCTGATGGCAGCAGGGCTCAAGCAAGAAAGTCCACAAAAATGGCTTGATCGGGCATGGGAACATTTCCTATATACCGGCTCCTTGGGTTCCTATGCTACAGAAACAGCTCTTTTTCAGTCAGTAATACAAAGACCTGCAGTGCCTTTTTTTGCACAAGCGGTTCAACATATGCACGTACGGCAACGACTCATCGCTCGCTTCAACCATACACAACTCCTGCAATTGGTACAAAAACAGACAGGCAATGCATGGACATCCTATCTAACGGGTTGTCATGCCTTATGGATGGCCACAAAACCTGCAAACGGCACGGGCAAGCAGCAGTACTGGGAGGCTGTCTTACAACTTCTTCCAAAATCAGCTTCCCCTTTTGAGGCTACAGCTTGGACAAACCAATTGCTCAAAAAGCTCAGCGCTTCCTTGCACCTCCCCCCTTCCACCATGCTGCAAAGCTTTGTGCTGTTGAGCAAAGAGACAGCATCTGTATCAGAAGAGGTTCGTACCACACTCCATGCATTGCAGCAGCAAGTCGATCAGCGGTTGCAGCAAGAAGCGCAGCAACAAACCACCAAAGCACCTGTCCTAGGAACACTACACCTTTTGTTGCAAGGCAGGTCGTTGGCTGAAAGCAGCAATACATTGGTACAAACCCTTGAACCTGCTTTGTGTCAACTGATGGCAGAACAGCCTGAGCTGCTCCGAAACATGTTGGTCCAACAGCTGCATAAAGAAGCCGTAGCTCGGCGCCTGGTCTATTACCTCAGCGAGCCTACATGCACACAGATTGTATCGGTACTGACACAACCGCATGCTGCATGGGCGCTAGCCTATTGCAATTTGGTACAAAGGATACCGGTGCCTGCTGCGATGGGACGACACACATTCGAACAATGGAAAAGGGAATGGAGGATCGCACTGGTTACACATTTGCTCAACACACCATCCATCGAGCCAAGTCAGCTGCTGCACACTCCATGGAAACAGCCCTTTGCACCAGAGCATCTGCCAACCCTTGTGCATGCCCTACACGGTCTACAGCCTAACAATCCAACAGAAGCGACAGTACTTCAGCTGGTTGTACCCATCATAGAGGCAGCAGCAACAAATAAGCGCCCAGCCTTCCCGCGGCCTACGGTTCCGGAACAATCCCCCTTAGAATCCCAAAACAAACCTGAAGCAAACGGTGCAAAAAGAAAAAAACAACCCGGTCCTGGCACACCTGTCACACCCATACGGCTGTACACACAACATGCGGGCTTGGGGTTTTTATGGCCTTTTTTATATGATTTTTTTAAGGAACACCAGCTATTGATAGGCAATCGATTTGTAGATGAACAAGCTGCCCACAATGCCGTATATTTGTTGCATTATATGGTAACTGGAAGTATACATGGACCAGAATGGCAATTTGTATTGTCCAAACTGCTCTGTGGCCTATCGTACGATACTGTATTGCTCCCTTACCTTCCCATGTATGTAGACGACGCATGCGCTATAGACACAGCCACGCTAGAAACGGAAACAAAAGATATGGAAAACGATGACGCAGAACAACCATTTGAAAGCAACGAACCCACCCATGAATTCCTTGAAGCAGCAACCAACACGCCACTTACATCATTGTCAACAGCACCGAAAGCATTGCCCCTACAGGAGCAGCAAGCCATAGATGTACAAAACAACCTGCTGTTTGAAAAAGTATTCAAGCGTTGGAAGGGTTTGGAAAACCTCAAAAAGGACCCTCTGTTTCAAGAGGGGATTACGCCTAGTACATTCAAGAGCTGTTTTTTAAATAGGCTCGGCATTTTGGTTCGGAACACATATGAAACGCCCGACACCTACTTTTGGCACTTGTCCATTATGCACCAAACCTACGATGATGTGATATTGTTGCCTCCATGGTCTATGGACAAAATCAAGCTACCTTGGATGAACGAACCATTGGTGTGGTTTTGGATGGCTGGATAGCAACCTTATATACCACGGGCTTGCTTTATCGATGGTTTCCCTTGCATTGCTTCTTTTTTTTACATACATTTTTAAGTAGGATACAAGAAAACCAATGCATAGAACAACAGTGCAGGGCCTTTTCAATGAAAAATTGTATGCATTCTGGGTAGCTTTGTTTGCATAAAATATTGCCACCACTGCAGCTACAGGCAGCAGTGGTGTACGGAACGAACCACCACCATGGCACATACACGTTATAACATTGGATTGAAGTTCTCCGTTGTCTATAGGCTCTTTTTATGCTTTATTACACCATTTCCATTTTGATTCAAACTAAATGGTGTAATTTATCTAATTTTCAAGGTATATCTAAAACAAAAAAACAAAAAAATGAATCGTAAATTTAACCTTTTACACCAAATGCGCCCCATATACTACCTACCCGTACTATCCTTAGCGCTAACCTGTCGTCGGGAGATACCAATAGTTATAAAAGGGACGACCACAAAAGAAACAGTCTTTCAAAAGCCAGCAACACAGGGCAGTGGGTCGAATGCTGCTTCCTCGTCAAAAACAGCAGCGCCGAGCAGTGGATCAGGTTCTGATTCCTCGTCAATAATATTCCTACCACCAGCAGCTCCAAGCGGTGGGTCAGGTTCTGATTCCTTGTCAACCTCGTCACCAGCAGCGCAGAGCAGTGGGTCAGGTTCTGATTCCTCGTCAATAACATCCCTACCACCAGCAGCTCCAAGCGGTGGGTCAGGTTCTGATTCCTTGTCAACCTCGTCACCAGCAGCGCAGAGCAGTGTAACGAAAACTTATGTGTTGACGCCAGAAACAGTAGCGCAGGACAGTGTAACGAAAACTTCTGAGTTGACGACAGAAATAGCAGCGCAGGACAGTGTAACGAAAACTTCTGAGTTGACGACAGAAACAGTAGCGCAGGACAGTGTAACGAAAACTTCTGAGTTGACGACAGAAACGCAATCAGGCAACTCGTCACTCCAAGATAAGATTAAGGAAGTTGTTACAAACATAGAGGATAAGTGCAATAAGGCCAATAAGTTGGGTATAGAGAAGGAGATACTAATTATTCAAAACAACAACAAAAAACAAGTTGCTGAAGAGCAGGGTAAATGGTATACTGGTATTCAAGAAAATGATGACAAATGGAAGAATTGGAACGAATTGCTCAGAAACCCAGGATCTAAAATAAAACTCTCCAATTTTGTTACAGTTAGAGACTCAGACATCCGATTAAAATATTTTAAGGATAAGGTTATGCCATTCCTGAAAAACCACCTACTAGTAACTCAGCGTCCGCAATTTAACTTTGAAGAACTACAAGGCGAAATCCAGCAGGCTAAGGAGGAGGTAGTCCAATTAGCGAACCAGCATCCAGCTTCTCAGTCAGATACAAAGATTCAAATAATTTTCGAGCAGGCTCAAACAAGTTTAAATACATATGCAGATAAACTAAAACAAGTCCAAACAGGGCTTGAGAGCGATTATTATCGCGCTGCTAAAGCATTTCACCAAAGATGCCGAGAGTTTTTTAATTCAGTTTTGAAAGAGATAGAAGCCAAGAAAGCTACAATCAAGTCTCAGGATGCTATTACCAAGTTTTCGGATGAAATTGAGGTTTTGACTCAAATTTTGGCTCAACTTCCACCTCCGGAAAAAGAACAGGACTAAAAAGATCATGAAAAACAGCAGCATATACTAAAGTGAAATGAAGATGCGGGATATCATCCCTACGAAACGGTCCTTCTTGCTCCGTATGTTGGTTTGGATACACAAAAATATGAAAATCAAGCGCTGGTTGAAACAAGGAGGTGGAAATCCATTGGCAAAGAGGGGAAAAGAAAAGGAAAGAAAAGAAGGAGCGCGGGCAGTTCGTATCAGATGGGAACCCGCATCTTGAAACAGATAGGGTATATTAAGGCATGCAACATGATCGGGAATCGGTTTCGTAACAAACAGAGACGTTATGCATTCAAATTTAAGCTCGTTGCTGGCTTGGTCAATTGGAACAACGATCTCCACTACAACAAAGCATGGCATAAACTTTCAAATACCCCAATCCCAATAGGAATACTCCTTACCCGAAACATCGAAAGCAAATCTCCGGACTTACGCAACAGCTCTATTGAGTAGCGCAAATCGTTGTTTGTCTACCAGCAACCAAGCACTACAATCGTTTTCTGAATCTGCATGATAGGAGAAAAATTTGCAACTACTATTGTAATTTATTAAATTAAAAATCATGTGAAACTAGATACAATCTAGGTACATGATCGATCGGAATCAAGATGCCGGATTGCGTCCCGTACGAAACGGTCCTTATTGCTCCGTACTTTTTTTGGATCGCAAAAGATAGAAAAATCAAGCGCTGATTGAAAAAAGGTGGAGAAAAGTGCCCAAAAGACGTGGGTTTGTAGGGTAGCTAAGATGTAAACGCATATAAAGAAAAAACAATAAAATGTACATACAAGCAACTAAAAAAACCAAGAAAACCTGCTAAAAAGTTTTTAGAAGAGGTAGTGTTGTATACAAACAGCGTGATAGCAAAACACTGATACAGCATAGCAAGGCGTTTCAAACGCCAAAATGAATGCAACATAAAACTACTTGGTTAACCTAAACCGACCAATGGTGCATGACCAAGCGCACGTATAAAAAAACAATAAAAACAATAAAAAAACATGTAGGCAACATGATGCCCGCCCCGAAGTAAGGTGGTTTGTGCCCACACGCAAAGGATTATATCAAACCCATAGGCAAAGACCAAAAAAATAAGACGGGCCATGGGCCAACAACCCAGCTTGCTTTCGGTTCTTCATCATTGGGATATAATTTAATCTAACAAACAATAGACTTAAAACGTTTCAATGTTTACATACAACCCTTAATTCATTCATACATATGTTACCAAACAAACACCATTTACTCGTACTGGCACTGCTGCCTATATTAACAGCAGAAAAGTGTGGTTCTAACAGTAGCGCAAGCGTTCCTTCAGCTACAGAAACTTCTTCAGCAAAGGAGGCTGTTCTATCAGAAAAGCCAGATAGCCATGCCAGTAATCCTGTACAAGCAAAAGCAAGTACAGCAATAGAGGCAGGAACGCAAGTACCTCAACCCACTTCGGGGAATAGAAATCAACCTGGACAAACCGAAGCAATGAAACCAAGCGCGGAAAGTGAAACCGAAGAAGAAGAAGAAGAAGAAGAAGAAGAACATATACTAGAACCTACCGAAATGGGATCTGAAGCGGAAGATGGAGTACAGGGAAAGGAAAAAAAGAAAAGCCTCTTCGCGAGGGCACTATCAAAAGTAAAAAAGAAATTTAGGAAGAAAGGAAGCAAAAACTCTGATGCGGACACAGACACAGACACAGACGACTAAGCTGGGGTTCCGTCTAAAGGCAAGTTGAGCAATGATAGCATAAGTTTAGACTTTTGTAAATAACATTCGTTTTTCCTGAAAATATGTTGTAAATTTGATTCCATTAGCAGCAATTGTGTATGGAAGTCGTCCAGTTTGTTACCAGCAATACAGGGAAGTTCAAGGAATTTCAAGAAATCCTAGGCGATGGTCTTGGCTTTAATTTTGTACATCGTGCATTGGAATTGCCAGAACTACAAGCCCCACTAGAGGAAATTGCAGTCAACAAATGCATGCAGGCTGCCGAAATCGTACAAGGTCCTGTGCTTGTAGACGATGCTGCTCTGGCATTCAAAGCTTTGAATGGGCTTCCTGGTCCTTACACAAAGGAATTTTTGCAAAAAATAGGCCTAGTAGGGTTGAATAATATGTTGGCTGCGTATCAAGACAAAACAGCACAAGCCATTTGTACCCTTGCCTATACAGCAGGACCTGGTAAAGAAATAAAGCTGTTTACAGGTAGCGTAGAGGGTCAAATTGTTGTACCTACGCATCCCATTAAAGCAATGAGTTTTGATGCCATCTTTCAACCAGATGGGGCGCATAGCAGTTATGCAGAGATGGGTTCAAAGGCAAAAAACAATTGTTCGCATCGATATAAAGCATTGATGCTCTTGAAGGGATTTTTCTTGAAAAAAGGTTACAAGCAATCAAAGTGATTAACAAGCTAGGAGTGGTGGCCGAGTGGCTTAAGGTGCCCGCCTGGAAAGTGGGTGTACCCCTAAAGGGGTACCGGGGGTTCGAATCCCCCCTACTCCACAAAAAAGCTACAATATGACAATAGCTGTACTAGGTGGTGGAGAAAGTGGGACAGGCGCAGCCTTATTAGCCCAGCAAAAAGGCATAGAGGTCTTTGTCTCAGATGCGGCGTCCATTGCTGATCCCTACAAACAGCTATTGCTTGCCCATGGCATTCCATTTGAAGAGAAAGGGCATACACTAGCCAACCTGGCAAGGGTTCATAAGGTCATAAAAAGTCCTGGTATACCGAATGAAGCAGGTATCTTATTGGAATTGCGCAAGCGTGCAATCCCCATCCTAGACGAAATCGAATTTGCCTTCCCCTATGCCCAAGGAATGGTTATTGCTGTAACAGGCTCCAATGGAAAAAGTACTACCGCCCACCTTATCCATCACCTACTCAAAGCAGCCAAACGGAATGCAGTACTTGCTGGAAACGTAGGGTACAGCTTTGCCAAAAGTCTGACCGAACGTACACATGACTATTATGTACTAGAATTGTCTAGTTTTCAGTTGGAAAGCATTGAGCGCTTTCACCCCCACATTGCCTGTCTCTTAACCATTGCGCCCGATCATTTGGATCGTTATGGACATAGCTTGGATGCATATGCCCAAGCCAAGTTGAATGTGTTGCGCAACATGACTCAAACAGATCATTTTATTTACAACAACGACGATCAGTTGATACAAAACCATCTTTCGAATTGTCGCTTACTTCCCCAAGCCCATCCCATCTCCATAGCATCCCATGCACCTGAAGGGGATCCAATCAGTGCCCTACTACGCTCAAATACTACCTATTTACCAGGCAAACACAACCAACTGAATGCATGCGTAGCCATTACTGCCGCCCTACTAACGGGTGTTTCCATGGAACAGATTCAGGATGCCCTACCCACGTTTCGCAGCCTACCACACCGTTTGGAATGGTGTGGGGCTCCCCAAGGCATCGATTGTTACAACGATTCTAAGGCAACCAACGTGGCAGCTGCAGCCGTGGCCTTGGAAAGTTTTAGCCAGCCCATTGTTTGGATTGCAGGTGGAAAAGACAAAGGGAACGACTATACCGATTTAGTACCTATCGTAAAAGAAAAAGTAAAAGCGATGGTCTGCTTGGGAAAAGACAATTCCACCATCGCAACGGCATTTGCTTCTTTGGGCATTCCCATACGAGAAACCGATACCATGGCCGCTGCTGTACAAACAGCCCTAACTTTTGCAGCCAAGGGAGATGTGGTACTTTTATCTCCTGCATGTGCCAGTTTTGATTTGTTTAAAAATTTTGAAGACCGTGGAGATCAGTTTCGAATGCAGATCCAAACCTGCTTAAATGGCAGACTGTAGCCTACCCATAGCGCAAAATTTTTCTGTGCGTGCTTCCAATAATTGCTCTATAGATTTGTCCTGCAATTCCTTGATGTGGTGGATGATGTGCTCTTTCACCAATGCGGCTGTTGCGGACCAATCCCTATGGGCACCCCCTAAGGGTTCTTGAATCAATCCGTCTATCAAGCCAAATCGGTTCATATCCTGGGCGGTTAATTGTAGGATCTCAGCGGCTTGTTCTTTGTATTCCCAACTTTTCCAAAGGATGGAGGAACAGGATTCGGGTGTAATAACAGAATACCAGGTATTTTCCAACATCAATATGCGATCGCCTATACCGATTCCCAATGCTCCCCCCGAGGCTCCTTCTCCAATAACGATGCATAAGATCGGTACCCGCAAGCCAAACATGGCTTGTATGTTGCGCGCAATTGCTTCCGCTTGACCACGTTCTTCTGCTTCCAGTCCGGGGTATGCGCCAGGCGTATCGATAAATGCAACGATGGGTTTGTTGAACTTTTCTGCCAAATGCATGAGCCTCAATGCTTTTCGATATCCTTCCGGATTGGGCATCCCGAAATTTCGTAGTTGGCGTTCTTTGGTAGTCCTACCTTTTTGATGTCCCAACAGCAACATAGATTGCCCTCCTATGGTACCAAAGCCCCCTACCATTGCCCGATCTTCTCCTGAAAAACGATCGCCATGCAATTCCATAAAATCTTCGGAGATTTGTTGGATGTAATCCAATGTATAGGGTCTATCTGGATGACGCGCAAGCTGTACGCGCTGCCATCTGGTTAGGTTTTGAAAGGTTCGTTGTTGAAGTTCCTGAATATCCTGTGCCAATTTTGCGATGGCCTTGATGAGTCCAGGTGCATTGTGTTTTTTTGCTGCTTCCTGCATGGTTGCAAGTTTTTCTTCGAGGGCAACAATGGGTTTTTCAAAATCTAATAGCATTTTGCAAAAAATGTGTTTATTATCGGACATATACTAAAATGCAACGAAGATGCGGGATGGCGTCCTTACAACACGGCCCTTCTTTCTTTGTACTTTTGTTTGGATACACAAAGATACCAAAATCAAGCGCTGATTGAAAAAAGAAGGTAGAAAGCGATGGAACGCTTTCTAGGCACTCCTTTTTTCAAAGGCGCGGTTTGCAGTGCGCGCTAGAATGGGAACCGCAACTTGAATTCGTTTTAGTATAAAATAAGAATAGAGTAAATTTATACTTTTCTTACGCAACCTCAAAATCCATACTGCAAACCGCGCTTGCTTTATTTTTTTCCGACACTGCCACAACTTCATTCTGACCATACTATGCCTTTTCCTATCCTTCAAGCCATATACGGCAGGTAATACTTGCTGTAGGGGTGTATCCCCCCTTCTAGTGAGCAAGCGCTTGGTGCTTCCGATTTGCATCAGCCATTAGACCTGTTGCGTAAGTCATTTTACTCATAAATATATAGGTTTATGGAAGGTTTAGAAAATACCTGAAAATATGGCTTCATATAAGGACTTCTAACAGGAGATCTTAGATCAAGTGATATCTGGAAACCCCCAATT
>DATGWI010000104.1:0-3798 GCA_035299565.1 Amoebophilaceae bacterium
TACACCGAATTTATTTCGTCTGAAGGGTTGATTCGTGATGCCGCCAAGAGTGTCCAAAAACTAGACATACACGACTACGAACGGCCCATTGGAATACAAATTTTTGGAGGAGACATAGATTCCATGCGTCAAGCCGCAGCCCTTGTAGAACGTGCCCAGCCTACCCTGTTGGATATCAACTACGGCTGTTGAGGTTAAAAATCCATTGACGATCGATACAAAACAAATAGACCTGTTGCGTAAGTCATTTTACTCATAATACCCCCTAGGAGTGCTCCTTGCCTGTCATGTCGAAAGCAACGCTACAGACTGGGACATTCTGGCTACTTACCTCATAATTCCACACAACCTCCTTTTTAGGCAGTTTCTAGCTAGAATGCGTCGAAAAACAAAATGTTACAGTAAGTGTATAAATATGTTACGGTATTCTATCAAATTATTGATGGCAAAGTGGAATGGTCAAATAGCTATGCTCAATTAGCAATGTCCCAAAACGTAAGTACTTACCCTGGTATTATCTTATTTAAAAAAAATCGATCGTTGTTGAAACGCATGCGCCCCGGATCGTGGTACTCTTTTCCTGTTTGCAAGCAGAGTAACACATCATGTGCAAAATGGTCTTCGTGTTTGATATAGTGTACATCATTGGTAGCAACCATTTTCACACTGTACTTGGTTGGTTTCCCAACGCACCAAAACTTCGTTGCAAATGTCTTGTTCTGGAATATTATGTCTTTGTAATTCAATATAATAATCATCTCCGAACAACTCCAGCCACTCCAAAAAGAGCAGCTCAGCCCGCTGCTTCTCCCTGGCGAATAATTACTTTGGGGATCTCTGCACCTAAGCAACAAGTAGTGGCAATCAGCCCCTCCTTATGTTTTCTGAGCAAAGCTTTATCAATACGGGGTTTGTAGTAATACCTCTATGAAGCCTAAGGAACAAAGCTTGGTAAGGTTTTGATAACCTATGGGATTTTTTGCCAGCAACAGCTGGTGATAGCGGGTTTTGTCTTTGTGGTTGTGGCGATCGGGAGCCATGTAAAACTCACAACCTACAATGGGCTTGATGCCCTGTTTGGCAGCGGAAGACACAAAATGGGGTACGCCAAACATATTGCCATGATCTGTAATCGCCAATGCCTGCATGCCGAGCTGCTTGTTGGCAGCTATCAGACGGTCAACTTTAGCAGCACCGTCTAGTAAAGAATACTCTGTATGGCAATGTAAATGACAAAAGGAGTGCATAAGATGCACATAAATATATTAAGTGTCTGTTTTGCTAAGAGCAAGTTACTGCTTTTTTATGAAACCCTTCGACAAGGAGTACACCTCACCATCTGAAAGCCTTTGGCACAGAAAAAGGGAAAAAAACAGCACGCACCCTAGCGCGTTTGCTTTCACGCTCTTTGTAAGCTTTCCTTTCTTCTAGATCGCGTAGATCATGCACTGCTTTCTTTATGAAGCTATAGATGGCCCATTGGCTTTGGTGCCTACCTCAATCGATTTACATGTGTGCGGCAGTACATTGATGTACTGTGCTTTCCCATAAAGGAAGGGATTCATGACATAATTCTTGACCCATTGGTGCACAAACACATAGTTGTTCGAAACCGGAAGCAAGAGGCATGGCACCAATTCAGCAGCCTTTGCGTCTAGCTGTTGAAAAAGCTTGGCCCGTTCTTCGTCATCTACTGTCTGCATCGCTTGGTCATACAGTGTATCAAATGAAGCATCTTTCACCCAAATGCCGCCTCCCATTCCAGGATAACGTATAACCTCAAACATGGAAGAGCAAGCTGGAAAATCGGCACGCCAGCCCAAAAATACCAAGGCGTGTTCCCCATTTTGGGTACGTCTTAATAAGTCAGGAAAAGAATGTTGCTGTACCTCTACCGAAATGCCAATGCGCTTCATGCAGTCAGCAAAAAACGTGGCCATTGCTTGCAGTCTTTCCCCATGAGCTACATCCAACGTAAGCTTTGGAAATCCCTTCCCATCAGGGTATCCTGCTTCGGCAAGCAGCTGCTTAGCCTTTTCTAGGTTGTACGCAATATAGGGATTGAACATCTGGGGATTGTACCCCGGCAAGTTAAAGGGAATGTAGCTGTGTGGAATGATGCCCAAATTGTTCATAAAATGATTATTGAACACAATCCGGTCAAAAGCAAGTGAGATGGCTTTCCGTACTTTTTGGAGGTGCAATGGCTTCTTCAATCCATTAAAAGCGATAAAGGAAAAACCATGCGTTAGGTGCTGTAAAGGCGTGATGCCATTGTTTTTGAGCCACTCAAGGTCATCGGAGCGGGTAAGCATTTTATAAAATTCGGTATGATCTTTTACCGAAAGGTAATCTCTCTCCAGGACGCCCACTACGTTTTTGAAAAACAAATGCTCGGTGGGACGTTCGTGTTCAGGTCGGTGGTAGACCAGTTTGTCTACTAAAGGAAGCTTTTTTCCAGCCGAGACCAAAAAGTGTTTGAGGTTGTCTGAGGATGTGTTTGGAAAAAACTTAGCTCGAAACCGGTTGTTTTTGGAAAAGACAAGTTGTCTGGCGTTGAGATCTAAGGAAGGCAATACAAAGGGTCCAGTACCCACGGGGTGGTATTTGAAGTGCTCACCATAGCATTCAACCGCTTCCTTGGGAACCACGCTGGCAAAGGGCATGGCCAAGTAATGCAGGAAAAGCGCACATGGTTGGGTCAAGGTAAACTGCACGGTATAGCGGTCGATGGCCTTAACGCCAGGCAGCTGTGGGCTGTAATCGTTGGGGAAACGGCTCAAATGCTGCTGGAAAGTCTCAAATCCTTCTAGCAGATGTACCAAGCGCATAAAATGGACGAGTTTCAAGGATTGGCTGGCAAGGCGTTTGAAGCTGTACACCACATCTTCGGCCACGACTTCTCGACCCTTGCCGTTGGGGAAACAGGGATTGTCATGAAAGAAAATACCTTTTTGTAGGATAAAGGTATAGGTACAGAAATCTGGCGAAACCATGGGCATTGCAGCCGCTAGGTTAGGAACAGGTCGCAAAGGCCGGTCGAGGTAGTGGTATTCCATCAACCCTTCGTAAACATTACCCACTAGGGAAAGGGAATACATATCATTATTCATGGCAGGATCCAGATGGCACATATTCGGTGGTAGCACCAGGTGCAGCTCTTTCCGCGCAGCAACGGATTGCTTTGCTGCGGCCGAAACGAAAAGAGGAGATATCCAGAAGACCATACAGATCTTACAAAGGAGTTGTTTTTTTCTATGATGTATCATACGGTTTCACTTGGTTTCTCTTGCATGACAGAATGGTTGCCCGTACCAGCAAGTAGTTTTGGACATAATTTTTACTCTATTTTTTTACTGCCATGCAGCAACAACTTTGTTAAATCTACTACAAATTTCTGAACAAAACAAATCTATGAACAAAACGGCATTGCTTATTTCGGATAGAATCACTAATAAGTGGAATGGTCAACTAGTTATACTAATTTAGCAACGCCAGTAGGAGCTAGTCCAATGTACTTAGAGAACTATTTTGCATTTTGGAAATGATTGCCTCCTCCAGTTGCAACAATAAGCTCCAGAGCGGTGCTATTGCCAATGCCTTTAATTTAGAACTAATTTGTTTATAGAGCTCTTGATAGGTTTCTTCTGTACTATACTATACTCGATCGGAATCAAGATTCCGGATTTAGGATCTGAAAATTATCGTTAATTCTGGTATCCATTTTAGGCTTTATCTCCTCCCAAGTATGGGTAAAAAAATGCATAATAGCCTCTCGAAACAATTTAAATGTAGGAA
>DATGWI010000105.1:0-3701 GCA_035299565.1 Amoebophilaceae bacterium
CTGCCTGGAGGGTGTTTGGAAGAACAGTTTGGGACTGCCTGCTGGCTTGGAAATGCTCCAGTTCACTGAGTACAGCTCCTCAAACATGAGCAATTTTAAAAAATTTTGATATTGAATAACTTTTGGAATATGTCATCTGGACCGAATCTACGACATGCCAGCTGATGCAAATGATGTCCACTTTCCTCCCGTGGACCCATGTCATGATCCCAAGCCTCTCTCATTGCTCTGTGACTGAATATGTCACATTGCGTGCACGCATAATTTCAAACTAAGGTCCATTTTTGCCTTCTGATGGCATGATGAGCTGTCTGAGCTATTTTTCTCCAACAGAAGAGGTGACAGCGCACACTTGGATGGAGCTAGCTTCACAAAATGTTCAAAATTGATTATTCTCTGATTTTTTGACTACAGTCGTACTACGTAACTTGGACAGAGGCGCATGCATGCACATTTCGACTCATATCTATAGTACGAACCATACTGTAGTAAATTGCTTTGATGGCTGCCTGAGGATGTTTGGAGGAACTGTTTGAGACTGCCTCCTGACTGGTCAAGGCTTCAGTTCACTATATACAGCCTCTTAAACGTGGACAATTTTTGTAAAATTTCGATTTTGAACAACTTCTGAACTGTGTGAACTGGAGCAAATCTTCAATATGCCAGCTGATGCCAATTGTGTTCACTCGCCTTCTACAACTCATATCATGTTCTCAGGCCTCTCTCATTCCACTGTGACTAAATACATCACATTGCGTGCACACATAACATCAAATTATGCTCAAATTTCAACTTTTTGTGAGTATTGGTTTTGATATGAGCCTTTTCAAGTGCATTTCTGCTACAAAAGAGATGTCAGCACAGCCAACTTGGATGCATACAGGTTATACACATCATAAGTTCTACGCTCATTGCAGCGTAAGCTGCAATGCATAGTCATGCGTAAGCATGACTGCATTGCAGCGTCACCAGAATCTCAAGGTTATCCACAAAATGCTCTCACATACTAGCTGCGAAAGCAGCTTCTTGCACTGCGCTGCGTTAGCAGCGCTTTGCACTACCGCAGGTAGTACTTAGTTCAATTAGATCATTTCATGTTAGCTTCAGTCACATCAGATTATATTAGCTATGAAGACTTAGATGTGACTTGGTTGCATTAGATTGGGTTAGGTTTGGTTTGGTTAGGTTTGGTTTGGTAAGGTTTTGTTAGATTATGTTAGGTTAGGTTAGGTTAGGTTAGGTTAGGTTAGGTTACGTTAGGTTAGGTTTGGTTAGGTTAGGTTTGGTTAGGTTGGGTTAGGTTTGGTTAGGTTAGGTTTGGTTTGGTTAGGTTACATTACATTACTGTATGTTACGTTACATTACATTACATTACTTTGTGTTGTGATGTGTTGTGTTGTGTTGCATTGCATTACATTGCGTTACGTTGCATTACTTTACATTAGGTCAGCTTTGGTTAGGTCAGGTTTGGTTAGGTTTGGTAAGGTTATTTAAGTTCAGTTAGGTTAGGTTCAGATAAGGTTAGGTTTGGTTTTGGTTGGTTTGGTTTGGTTTGGTTTGGTTAGGTTAGGTTAGTTTAGGTTAGATTAGGTTAGGTTAGGTTAGGTTTGGTTTGGTTAAGTTAGGTTAGGTTTGGTTAGGTATGAATTGCTACTTGCACATCTTGCACATCTCGCACATTCACTTCAGGATCAAAAAATCTGGTGAAACTTTGAAAAGCATCAAAAAGTGAGGTTAATACACTGCATGGATTAATTCATGTCAGTATCATCCATTGCACACTGAAGGTGTTGACATGTAAAGATATAGCATTTTGTGCTCATATATAGCATGTATGAAGGCTGTTGGTAGCCTGTACTTTTTAATGATTCACTACATTCTGATTCATAAGAATCATGCATATGTACGCACTGCATACATTAGCCTTGAAGTCACATATGCTGCTGCAACAAACCATTTCATAATGGAGCGAAAGCGACAGATTATGATGGTCAGAAAGCATGCGACCGGAGCCTTGGCGGAGGGAGCAACAGGTGCAACGCGCCTGTGAGCCTCCGGGGCGTGGGCAGCACCAGCTTTAATGTGCAAAAATATTGCTACTGATTAAAACGATTGACTCTGAATGATTCACAACTCAATGACGGTGCGCCAGAGTAAAGATCCGTCAATTGAGTTGTTGCCATGCGGCTAGCTCATCATCCAGCACATCTGCGCACACACTTAGCCATCATTCTCGGCTTTCCCTGGTTGGAATTGGCCGCCTGAGAGGGACGTAGTCCCGATTTTAGTCACCGGGTAGGTGACAGAGCTAAGTGTTAAGATAGGCCGTTTGTAGAAATTCTTATTAGTTAAAGTAGCCGCATGCTGCAGAATACATCTCAGCAACTTACACAGATGAGCTCACGAAAAAATTCTCAAAAATATTACATGGTTCCAGGATGAACATCCGAGTTTTGCAGGTCAGTAGCTCAATTAGGGGCCGAGGAAAGCCTTGTGAAAGTTTGGCAAATTTTAATCCCATAGAACGACAATGTTAGCTAAATTGCGCGTAACTAGTGAACCACCCACCAACATTTGACCTAATCCTGGTGGCTTGTAGACCAATCCAAGGGCTACCTTTTGGCACCACCTGGGTGTCTCTGAGACCTTCCGTTCACTAATTATGGCCGATCTAAGATGGCCGACGGTCAAAAAAAGATGGCGAAAAAATCTTCGCAAATTGCCAAATAAAAAATTGCTTCTTGTAGGGAACCAAAAGATGTTTCTGGGATTCCAAGGATTTTGGTCTAGCTCAATTAGGGGCTGAGAAACAATTCTTTAAAAATTTCTGCCATAGACCCGTAATGTTACCGGAAATCGCGATAACTTTCGAACCGTTTGCTTGTGAGTCAACTGCTTCCTGTGGGACGTTGCCCACTACAAGGGGCACCTTGTGCAATAACCTCCATGCTTTTGGCATGCATGGTTCGATAGTTATGATCGATTGAACTATAACTTTCGTGAATTATTCGTTGTTTGCAAATATCTCCTCAAATATGGCCCAGAAAAATAAACGGTCCACATTGGCGAGTACTTTTGGGGCCTCCTCTACAACTTTGAATACCATACTTTTTGCCGTAGGACCAATATTTAGGGCGCTAGGGGTCACTGACGGTGTACGCGTGAACGCACGAGAACGGTTTTTTGCATAAAAATCGCTAAAATGCCCAACTTCATGCTATGAGCTGCTCATGTATTGTTCACTATGCTGAATCCAAGTGGTTGGGTCCACTCCTGGGTCAGTGGAGCCATTTTATTGGTTTTTCTCAACAATCGTACTTCTTGCGTAAACGGTTTTTGATTTTTTCCGTAGTCTCAATGAGCTCTGTGATCAACTTGAGTGCACCTAGCTGATGCTCCTTACAAAGGGCTTTCAGGAGCTCTTTTTAAAATTGCAATAGCTGCATTTGTTCAGCAGTTATGGCCAATCGTATTTTAACGCACTTTTAACGTCATGAACATTCTATGCCCACAAGTGCTTAAGAAGCTCAGGAACAATTTTGTATGCATTTTTCTCTGAAAGAAGAGGTTGGAGGGCACACTTGGGTGCAGCCAGCCAGGCAAAACATGAAAAATTGGGTTTTCAGTGATTTTTTGATTACAGTCGCACTAGTAAACTTCGACAGAGGCACGTGCCTACACATTTTGACTCATAACTAGGG
>DATGWI010000106.1:0-13310 GCA_035299565.1 Amoebophilaceae bacterium
TAGCCCAAATCTAAATCCCATAGAACGGGTATGGAAAGTTATGAACGAATATGCCCGAAACAATAAGGTCTTTCCTACATTTAAATTGTTTCGAGAGGCTATTATGCATTTTTTTACCCATACTTGGGAGGAGATAAAGCCCAAAATGGATACCAGAATTAACCATAATTTTCAGGTCCTAAAACCGGCATCTTGATTCCGATCGAGTATATTCAAAGTACTGACTTGTTTTGCTGTGGCTAGGGCCTACTTCCTACAACTGTCCTGCCGCACGCCCCATCTTTTCCCGCAAATACCGAGCGGTGTGGTTGTCTGCACATTGAAGGAGTGCTTCTGGGGTACCTGTGAACACCACTGCTCCTCCCGCTGCTCCACCTTCAGGGCCTAAGTCAATGACCCAGTCAGCATTTTTGATGACGTCCATATTGTGTTCAACTACTACCACGGTATGTCCTTGTTGCACGAGCGCCTGGAAGACGACCAACAATTTGTGTACATCGTGCATGTGCAGCCCGGTGGTGGGCTCGTCAAATACAAAAAACATAGGCTGGTCGCTGCATTCTTTCTCTAAATGAAAAGCCAATTTCAACCGTTGCCTTTCTCCTCCACTGAGCGAGCTGGCCGATTGTCCCAATTGCACATAACCAAGTCCTACCGATTGCAGCACGCATAATTTACGGTACACAACGGACTCATCTGCAAAGAAGACAGCGGCTTCGTCTACGGTCATATGCAAGATCTCAGCAATATTTTTTCCCTTATAGGTGACTTCCAATATTTCTGGTTTAAAACGGCTTCCTTTACAGGTTTCACAAGGCAAGTAAATGTCTGCCATAAACTGCATTTCTATTTTTTGCGTTCCTTCGCCACTGCAACTAGGACATTGCCCTTTTTGGGAGTTAAAGGAGAAGTGACCGGCTTGATAGTAACGGGAACGGGACAGCTTTGTTTGGGCAAAAAGCATTCGAATGGGATCATAGAGCCCCAGGTAGGTAGCAGGATTGGAGCGTCCTGATTTGCCCAAGGCTTGTTGGTTGACCAACTCTACGGCACCAATGCGGTGTAGATCGCCTGTGAGGGTGGCGTCGATCCAGTCGCAGGAGACGGATACTACACTAGGTTGGGCTACATGTCGTTCCAACAATGGATAAAGTACGCCTTTGATCAAGGAAGACTTGCCCGAGCCACTGACACCTGTGACGGCGGTGAGTACCTGCAAGGGGATTTCTACGGTAACCTGCTGGAGGTTATGCAGCTGTGCTTTATGGATCCATAGGCTATGGCGCCAACTGCGCCGCTGCTTTGGCAACGGTACCGAAGCAGTACCGTTCAGATACTGTGCCGTATGGGTATGGGCAGCGGCCAAGAGCGCTTGCACGCTGCCTTGGAACACTACTGTGCCTCCGCCACTGCCAGCTTCTGGTCCTATTTCCAGGATCGAATCAGCGGCATGTATGACTTGCTCTTCGTGTTCTACTACAATAACGGAATTGCCTTGGTGTTTTAAGTCCAGCAATATCTGTACCAATCGCTCGGTGTCCCGAGGGTGCAGCCCAACGGTGGGTTCGTCCAAAATATAGATTGTTCCGCACAATGGACTTCCCAGGGCCGTAGCCAATTTGATGCGCTGGTATTCCCCCCCAGATAAGCTTGGCACGGGCCTAGCAAGTGTCAAGTAGCTCAACCCAACCTGCATCAGGTAGCCCAATCGGCTTTTTATCTCGTCCAATACCCTTTGTACTATGGCTGTTTCTCGTTCGGTTAGGGAAAGGGTATCAAAGAAAAGCAGCAACTCCTGAAGCGGCATCGACAGCAGGTCTACTATGGAATGTTGGTTTATGGTCACGTACCGAGCGTCGGGACGTATGCGGGTGCCTTGGCAATCCGGACAGGTGGTTTTGCCTCGGTAACGGGCCAGCAGCACCCGGTACTGCATTTTCTCGGTTTGTTTGGCACAGAAAGCAAAGAATCCATCGATGCCTTTGAAGGCCCCTGTTCCTTGCCACAAAAGCTGCTTTTGGTCCGCCGTGAGGCTGCTGTAGGGGAGGTCTACTGGGATCGCATAGGCAAGTGGATCTTCCAACAAAGGAGTCAACCATTTGCGCATGGTAGGGCTGTTCCAAGGTGCTATGGCTCCTGCACGCAACGCAAGGGAGGGATTTGGAACCACCTTCTTG
This sequence comes from Amoebophilaceae bacterium, assembly GCA_035299565.1. Classification (GTDB taxonomy): domain Bacteria; phylum Bacteroidota; class Bacteroidia; order Cytophagales; family Amoebophilaceae; genus Cardinium. The sequence continues at coordinate 2,178 of DATGWI010000106.1, forward strand.
TCCTCTATGCCCAGGATGTATCCCAACCCTGTGCACCGTTTGCAGGCGCCGTTGGGGGTGTTAAAATTGAAAAAGGAGACCGTAGGGGTTTCAAATAACATTCCATCCCGCTCAAAACGATCCGAAAAATGTCTTGTTTCAACGCCCATAACTTCCACCACGGCATTTCCCTTGCCTTCAAAGAAGGCGGTTTGTACCGAATCGGCTATGCGGTGTTGGTTGTCTAGGTTGTTTTTTTGTACCACAATCCGGTCTACTACACCATAAACGGGCCGATCGATCTCCAAGGTGTGTGTCCCGGCTAGTAGGTCTTCGATCCACAAGAGGGCGTCTCCTTGTTTGACCCGTGTGCATCCTTTGCCTTGCTCGATACGTAATCTCTCCCCTAAGATGGATGGGGTTTCTGCTTCTAGGGGATAGAGGATCAAGGCTTTGGTTCCCTCGTTGTGCTGGTTGATGTAGGCAACTACATCTGAAACGCTGTCTTTTTGTACGCGTTGGCCACTTATGGGGGAGTGGGTTGTCCCTATGCGCGCGTAGAGCAAGTGCAAATAATCGCACAGTTCTGTAACGGTACCCACCGTAGCATGCGGATTGGTACCCACCGTACGCTGTTCAATGGCAATGGCAGGAGATATGCCTTGAATGGAATCAACGGGTGGCTTTTGCAACTTGCCTAAAAATTGACGTGCATAAGCGCTCAAGCTTTCAACATACATCCGCTGTGCCTCTATAAAAAGTGTGTCAAAAATTAAAGAAGATTTTCCAGAACCCGATAACCCGGTTACGACCACCAGCTGGTTGCGTGGAATGGCAACGCTCAGGTTTTTAAGGTTGTGTAGTTTGGCACCTCGTATGAGGATAAAGTCTTTGGGGCTTAATTGATCCATAATCGATAGATGGTTTGAAAATATAGAAAAAGCTGCTTTTTTGTATCTTATTCTTAATTCTTAAATTAAATAGCGTTGCACGTTGTGCATATACAGCCAAACAAGCGTATGTGGTTGCCGTGGTATCCAGAAACCTATGCTGAGGCCGTTGCAAAATAGCCTTAATCTATTAGCAAGTCCCGATTTTACGGTATAAATGTATAAGATTCAGATGAAACAACCGAATAACACCTGTATTAAAAATATTCTTTTTATTGATATAGAAACCGTTTCGTGCACCGCATGCTACGAAAACTTGCCCGAACCGTTGCAACTTCTTTGGGCAAAAAAGAGTAAAATGCTCCAAGGAAGGTCGGCCGAACCCATTGATCCAGCCCAGTCTTTTTTCGAACAAGCAGCGATTTATGCAGAATTTGGAAAAATCATTGTGATTGCCATAGGGTTTCTGACGCCTAACGCAGAAGGTGCATACACCTTGCGCATCAAGGGATTGCGGAACCATGACGAAAAGGCGTTGTTGGAAAGCTTTGCAACCCTACTCACGGAACGGCTTCCGCAACGCGATCTACAGCTTTGTGCACACAATGGAAAGGAGTTTGACTTTCCCTATTTATGTAGGCGGATGTTGGTCAACAACATTTGTTTGCCTGCGCTCTTGAATGTATCGGGTAAGAAACCATGGGAAGTACCCTTCTTGGATACGATGGAGATGTGGAAATTTGGAGATCGAAAAAGTTTTACATCGCTTCATTTACTGGCTACACTTTTTGGCATTACGTCTAGCAAAGAGATCATGGAAGGAAGCGAAGTAAACAGTTACTACTACCACGAAAAAGACCTAGATACCATTACCCATTATTGCATGCAAGACGTAGCCGTGTTGGCACAGCTTTTTTGCAGATTAACCGGAGGACCTACCTTATTGCCCGAGCATATTGTGCTTACATAAAACCAAAGAGGTATGCAGCATTATCCAATGCGTATTGCGTAGTTTTTGGAGCAATGTATGGGATCGTTGCAACAGTTGGCAGATATGTGTATCTTAACAACCAACTTAATATGCCATATGATCCTTGCCTACTTCCGAGATTTAGCAGCCCTTACCGCTGGACAAATTGTTGCAGAAACCACCAACTTCCCCATTACAGAACTGGTGATAGATAGTCGTTGCAAGGCCATTACGCATCATCCCATCTTTTTTGCTTTGATCGGGGTACATCACGATGGACACGACTACCTAGGGGAAGCATACCGCCAAGGCATACGTCAATTTGTTGTACAGGAAAGTTATGCCTGTTTCATACGTGGCAATTACACCCATGCAAACATCTTAGCAGTACCGGATACCCTAGTGGCATTGCAGCAATTTGTTGCTTCTTACCGCTCACAATACCATTTGCCTGTATTGGCCATTACTGGAAGCAACGGAAAAACCATTGTCAAAGAATGGATGCATGCATTTTTGTCGACGCGGTACAAAACGGTAAGCAGCCCGCACAGTTACAACTCCCAAGTAGGGGTGCCTTTGTCGGTAAGTCTTCTAGATACAACCTATGAATATGCTGTATTTGAAGCAGGTATATCCACTGTTGGTGAGATGGCAAAATTGGCCCTATTGATTCAACCTACCCATGGGTTGTTCACAACACTTGGCCCTGCGCACGACCAAGGATTCGCCGATTTGCAACAAAAAATGGAGGAAAAAGCCCATTTGTTTGCCACCTGCAGTACCATTTATTACTGCAAGGATCACCTGCTGGTAGATGCAGTGCTACAAAAACAGTATGGAAATCAAAAAGTGCTTAAAACCTGGTCTTTGTACCATCCATTGGCCGACTATGCTGTAACTTGTAGACCAGTACCTCAAGAGGAGCGGATGGTGCTGGAAATTGCAACTTCGAATAGAAGCCATACCTTTGTAGCCCCTTTTCAAGACCATGCCTCTTTGGAGAACAGCATTCATTGTTTGGTCTACCTTATAGACAACGGCTTTGAGCCAGAGCAGCTGCAACGTTCCCTTGCTCAGCTTAAAACACTACCCATGCGCATTGCCTGTAAGGCGGGCATACATGGATGCCAACTCATCGACGATAGCTATACGAACGACTTGGCTAGCCTTAGGGTTGCTTTGGATTTGATGCACCGTTACCGGCAAACAAAAAAAACCGTTGTACTTTCCGATTTTATGCAAACGGGCATGCCAGATGCGGTGCTTTATAAGATGGTACATGAAATCCTAAAACAGCACAACATAGATCGAATCATTGGGATTGGTGCTGGGATTGGTCGGCATGCTGCATTGTTTTCCATGCCGAAACGGGCTTTTTTTGCTACCGTAGAGCAGTTTATGGACCATACACCTTGGTTTCAAAACGAAGTAATCTTGGTGAAAGGAGCGCGTCCATTTCGGTTGGAACGTCTGGTACAAGCCCTGGAAAAACAAACGCACGGCACGGTTTTAGAAATAGACATGCAAGCCATTCGGCACAATCTTGCTTATTTTAAGGCACAAATAGCCACACAGACGCGCATCATGGTGGTGGTAAAAGCAGCTGCTTATGGCAATGGACAAAATGATTTTGAGTTGGTTGCTGCATTGCAGCGCCATGGCGTTGCTTGCTTGGGTGTGGCCTATGCAGATGAGGGCATTTGCTTGCGGCAGCAGGGTATTGCGTTGCCCATCGTGGTGATGAACCCTACCGATGCCTGTTTTGATGCATTGATAGACCATGCCCTTGAACCAGTAGTATATAGTCTAGATGTATTGGAAGCGGTTTGTGCCCTTGTGCAAACACGTGCTGTAAACCAGCTGCCCATTCACTTGAAGTTGGAAACGGGTATGTACCGTTTGGGTCTTGAAGCGTGCGATATTGATCCTTTATTGCAAAAATTGCACCACTTTCCCAGCCTATTCGTAACCAGTATTTTTAGCCACTTGGTCGGTGCACAAGATCCTGTGCACGATGCGTACACCCACTTGCAAGCCGAAACGTTCCAAAAACTGGCACACCGCATAGAGCAGGGTCTTCCCAATGTTCCTTTAAAACATCTCTTGAATACAAATGGCATCCTGCGGTTTCCCCAATTCCAATTTGACATGGTTCGCCTGGGCATTGGTCTCTACGGCGTTGGCGTAGCAGAGGAGATCCGTGCCCAATTGTTACCCGCAAGCACCTTAAAAACAACAATATCTCAAGTAAAACGCATTCCAAAAGGGGCAAGCATTGGTTACGATCGGAAGGCCATCGCCGCCCAAGACAGCCTCCTTGCTACCCTTCCCATTGGGTATGCCGATGGATTTTCAAGGGCATTTGGGTCTGGTAGGGGGGGGGTACTGATACAGGGACGGTATTGTCCAGTGGTTGGCACGGTTTGCATGGATATGTGCATGGTAGATGTTACTGGCGTCGAGGCAAAGCGGGGAGATGAAGCCATTGTTTTTGGTCCGACGCATTCCATAGACGCCTTGGCTGCATCGGTGGGAACCATTTCGTACGAATTGCTTGCGCAACTGAGTCCAAGGATTAAGCGGGTATATTGTAGTTGAAACTGATTGATTTTTGATTATAAAGATGTAAATTGTGCAAGGGGGTATCCTCTTTAGGCTATTTTTTTTATACACAACATATATGGAAAAAGAAAGAGAAATACATTTGATACACTATTTGGGGAAACGTCGTGCTTTGATGAATCATTATATAAACTTGTTCCTATTTGGTCTACTGACGATCGGCTTCTACGGCTGTTGGGGGCTAACAGACATTCGGAAGTACATGATTCGGAACATACAAATCGGAAAAGATCGGTTGGCATACAGTGGCCAAGGATTGCATCTGTTTCTGGGCATTATATTGCTGTTTCTGTATCATATACTGTCTGATTTTTGGGAAAAGTTTACTACCTATGTGGTAGGTGGCTATGTTACCAATCCCATGTTGGCCCTTTTTTGCATTTATTTTAGCTTGTTTATTAGCTTGGTGTGCGCGATCATATTGTATGAAATGTGTGGCTATTGCTCTTGGCGTTATGTATTAGCCCATCTTTCTTGGCGTGGCATTCGTGGTTGCTTTCAGGGGACTTTGTGGCGATATGGGTTTTTGTGTGTGTACCGCACTGGCTTAAACATACTTTCGCTTACATTTTTAACACCTTGGTCAGATATGGTGAAATACAAGTACCGCACGGAGCGTTCTCGTGTTGGAAGCACCCCCTTTTCTTTCCAATATGGTAGTTTCAAAAAGTTGTTCCGTACGCATGTGATTACTTTGTTATATTTTCCTTTTACGCTTGGACTCTCGCGTTTGTGGTACCAAGCTGCTTTGCGCAACCATCAATGGAACCATACTGCTGTGGGCAATTTGCGTTTGCGCTCAACCTATACAGGCTGGGGGCTTTGTAAGCTGTATGTAGGGAATTTTTTCTTAATTGCTCCTCCTTTTCTTCTTTTTATATTGATTTTGATTTATATTTTTATTTTCAATCAGATGTATATCTTAAAGTTTTTGCAGTTGTCTATGGGTATACGTGTTATAGGATGCGTTGTATGCGGTTTGTTGTTTTTTGCCTACTTAGCAGTTTTTCTTTCGGTTGTGGCGCATCGCAACGCCCGATACGTAACGCAGCATACCGCTGTGTTGGGTGATTTGGAACTGTTTTTTGAGACACAAAAGGAAACCCTATCTGTTGAGCCCGTTGGGCTTCCAAGCATTGATTTTGGCTCTGTATTCCCAATATAAGGCTATATACCATATGCAGGTTTAAGCACCGGATGGTCTATTTTTTGTACGCAACAGATAAAATATATGGAAAAAGAAATACATTTGATACACTATTTGGGCAAGCGTCGTGCCTTGGTTGGTCGGTATATGAAATTGCTCCTATTTTTTATATTGACCTTATCGATTTATACCGGTTGGGGAGTGACGAAGGTCCGGCGGTATATGGCGCAACATGTTCAAATCGGAGGCCATCGGTTCGCATACAGTGGCAAAGGACACCATCTGTTCTTCGGTGTGGTATTGGGAGATATGGCTCATAAACTGCTTAAATTTTTGCTAAAGTTTGTTCCGAATGTGTTGGTTGGCTATGATCCGGATGATATGTTTCACGATCTTTTTAAGATACTTATTTCCATTATTTGGTATCTCATATGTTATGAGTTGTATCTTTATTTCTCTTGGCGTTATGTATTGGCTCGTCTTTCTTGGCGTGGCATTCGTGGTTGCTTTCAAGGGGCTTGGTGGCGGTATCTGTTTTTGTATACTTACCGAACCTGCTTAAATATACTTTCGCTTACGCTTTTAATGCCTTGGTCGGATCTGGTGAAATACCGCTACCGCATGAACCGTTCCTACTTTGGGAATAGTCCCCTTTCTTTCCAGTTCGTAAGCATCAAAAAGCTGGCGCGCACGCATTTGAAAACCTTGCTATTGTTTCCTTTGACACTTGGGCTCTCTCGTTTGTGGTACCAAGCTGCCTTGCGCAACTATCAATGGAACCATACTGTTGTGGGCAACCTGCATTTCCGTTCTACCTATACAGGCTGGGGACTTTGTAAGCTGTATATAGGGAATTTTTTCTTGCTTGTTGTCCCTCTTGCCTGGCCCTTTATTGTCTGCTACTTTTTAGATACTTTTCGCTCGGGTACGGGTGTTCATGTTGTAGGATTCATTTTTGTATTATGTGTATTTTTAGCTTGTTTTTCAGGTTTAATAGCGATTGCTGTGCATCGCAATACCCGATACAAAGCGCAGCATACCGCTGTTTTGGGTGATTTGGAGCTATTTTTTGAAACACAAAAGGAAACCCTATCTGCTGAGCCCGTTGAGCTTCTAAGCATTGGGTTTGGTTCTGAGTTCTTAATATCCCCAATGTTCCCAATTTAAGGCTGTAGATGCAGAGATCCCTGGTTGTATCGCGGTTCCATTGGCCCTTATTGTGCGCCAATGTATTGATTCATTTTGACAATGCCCTATATGCCTACTTGATTCCAGTGCTTGCACCGCTCCTTTTTCCCGACCAAACTTTGGTGGTGCAACTTATGTTGGGTTATGGTGTATGGGGGGCCTCTTTTGTAGCCAAACCGATGGGCGTTTTTTTGTTTGGAACCATGGTGCTCCGTCGAAAAGAGGTGCATACGTTGCGTTGTGCACTCATAGGAGCAGGGCTCAGCTTGTTGTTCCTATCCATTTTACCCTTTGGATCCACCCTGTGGCACGTTGTCTTATTGCTTATGGCTCGCATGGGCATCGAAGCTTGTGCAGCAGGCACACATTCCATTGTAAAACTCTATCTGTTGCAGGGTGCAGACGCCGTCTTGGCCAAAAAAAAGGCTGTTTGGTATGAAATGGCTGGTATGGTAGGTATTTTACTAGCATCTGTCTGTGGCACGTGGTTTGCCTGCATGGATCATCCGTTGTGCTATTGGCAACTTCCATTTCTAGCAGGGGGAATTTCTACCATGGGCATCACCTTTTTGTTTGGCAAAGGGGCATCGATTGAAACAACTTGCATGCCCCAGGTTGTATTTCCCAAGGGATGTCGTGGGGTCGGTAGACAGCTTTGGAACGAACGCAGGGCCATTGTACGCATTGCCCTTGCTACAGGGTTCAGTTATATGACTTATGTCATTCCTTTTGTATGTATGAATGGTTTTGTGCCCCTCCTTACCAACATCTCTTACACGGCTATGATGCAGCATACTACAGGCTTGATGGTATTGGATGTGTTGTTGTTGGGTTTGCTGGGACAGCTGTGTCCCAAATACAATCACAACAACATTCTGGCTGTTGTGAGTGGCTTGTTGGCGGTAACCATTGTTCCCCTCTTTGGGGGCTTGCGTGGCGCTTCTATGGTGTATGCAACAGGCGTACGCATTTGGGTGTTTGTTTTGGGTGTGTTGTTTTGTAGTTGCTTGAATATTTGGTGCAAAGAACAAGTAAGCAAACAAGATGCAACAGCCTACCTTACAGTCGGGTTTGCCACTGTATTGGGCAGTAGTTTGTTCGGAAAAACAACACCGGCCATTTGTTTTGCTTTGTTCGATGGGTACCAAAGTCCCCTAGCGCCTGCCTGTTACCTTGCCGGGTTGGCTTTTTGCACCATGCTCGTTATGGCCAATTCTGCGTCGGATGCATAGAGGAGATAAAAGGATTGTTTTTGTTTTTTTTCATTTATTTTACGTTCTTTGTTACACGTTGTGTAATCTATGTTTCCTAGGTAGATATGTACACCGTAGTTACACGCCGTGCAGCCTATATTTCCTAGGTAGGTGGGTATAGCGTGGTGATGCGCTGGGCAACCTATATTCCTAGGTAGGTGCGTGCAGCGTTCTTATTAGTATGGTGAATGTAGCTCAGCTGGTTAGAGCATTGGTTTGTGGTACCAAGGGTCGCGGGTTCGAATCCCGTCTTTCACCCTCTTATTCCCTTTAGATCAACACTCGTTTTTTCAAACGCCTGCCTGGAAGTGCGCACCAAATGAGCAGCCCGGCATCTTCCTTCCTCTATAAGAATAGCGTTGTTGCTATTGCATGATATACTAAATCAATTTCAAGATGCGGGTTCGAAACGCTGGTCCGTACCGGAAGACGCCCCTTTGAAAAAAGGAGTGCATAGAAAGCATGCTATTGCTTTCCACCTCCTTTTTTCAATCGGTGCTAGATTTTTTTTGGTTACTTTTTTGATCCATGCAAAAAAGTAACGACCGCCCGGCGAGGGCAGGTGAACTAGGTGCAAGATCATATAACGAATTCGACATCTTGATTCCGATCGAGTATATACCCTATCTGATTCAAAATGCAGTTTCTCATCTCGTCCCTACTGTCTACGCGTTGGTTGCTGCTGTTCCAGCGGCTAGAACGCCTGTAGGACGTAAAAAAAAGCACACCCAAGGTGCAAAAGAAAGCGGCAGGGAGGATGCCAGCTGATGTCTTATGTTCCACAGCTTCGAATGTTTTTGAGTAATGGGGCCGTTTCTGTAGGTTCGTCTTGGTCTAGTAGAGGGGGGGGTATTTTGCAAGAGGTCTGTTAGATCTGGAGATCCCGCATTGACCCATGCCGTAACCCAAAAACGTCCCACTTGGAGGATGGATTCCCGGAGTTGGTTTTCGACTTGCCCCTTTAAAGCACTGTGGTAGGCTGTGGCATAGTCTACAGAGTAGTTCTTTTTTACGCCTTCTTGTTCAAAGCTATATTTGAATACAGCAGGGTAGGTTTTCGAGAGTTGCGCTTCTATACGTAAAGCTTCTGCTGCCAGGGCATGTGATTTCAGCACAATAGACCAAATATGTTCCAAGGGATCTTCTATGTAGTCTGCCTGGCCTACCAACAGATCGTAGGTGTCAAAAAACAACAACGGCAACTGCGTTTCCCACAATGCATGGATCCCTTCTTGTCCCGATAGTTGGCCATTGTAATTTTGTGTTGTATGCAGAGGAACATGTGCATCTGCTATGTAATGGCCCAAATCTGCTGAGAGTTGCCGTATGCGTACCACATCCTTATCTCGGAAGGCCTGAGTGAGTTGGTTTTGCACCTGTACCACTGCCCAAGGCAGTGCGCCATGTTCGGAAATCATTTTCTGGCCATACATTGCGATCGCTTGATACAAGGTCTTTTTTTCGTTTCCTAATACCAGTGCAAAGTAGGCTTCTAAGTCGATGAAATGCTTTTCGGCCTCGTTTGGAACCACATACCGTCGTTTGTCTGGATTGATGGCTTTTTCCGTTAAAAATGGAACCTGTGTCTTGTAAAAAGCAAACATGCCTGGTGGAAGGGTGGTGACAGCGTATCGATTGATTTGCTGATGGGCAAAAAAACCCCAGGACCAAGCCAATAGGGGCGTGTGCAAAAAGAGGCATAGGGCTACATAAAAGGAACGGAGACAAAAGCATCGAATCATTGGACAACCTAACAATCTGTTTGTACGATATACGTATGAAGAAGCCCTAGTTGGTTTTGGGGCTCAACCACTACGCATCACCCACCTCTCTCTTCTGATGCTTGAAAACAACCAACCGCATCAATGGTAAAGTTTTTGCATGGCATGGCCTGAAGGTGCTGTTGCGCATCGTATTGATGTACTTCTATGGCTGCCTCTGTAATATTTCGTTTTTCAGGATCACATTTTAAGCCCATCAGTACTTTCTTATGACATAAGTCATACTGCATGCTATACGCTTTACGATGTATTTGTTCCAGCGCATCTAAGGCCGGTTTAGCTACCTTCAGCTCAAAGATATAGATGGTTCTTTGGTCATTGTATTGGTCCTCCATAACAATATCTGTGCGGCCTAGGCCACTATCTCTTTCAGCTGTGGCCTCCGTATCCTGCGTAGCATGGAAAGCACCATTCAGAAAAGAATATAATGCCCCACGAAAGCTCTTTTCGGTTTTATCCAGGAAACGGTACCCTGCTTTGGCCAAACAAGCCGTGCGGATCCGGTTCAAGAAAGCAGTCCAGTGGTTGTTTCTTAAATCGTCTAGAATGGATTTGCTATAGGCTTTGCCTACTTCTTGTTGTTTTTGAGTGATAAAATCATTTAATATAAGCTTTAAAGCAGACTTTACCTCTTGATTGGGAAATTTTAAATAGTAGTCCGTGCCGTTTTTATCCATGTTGTGATCCTTGGTGTATCCATCAGGATCTAGGGTAAGATAACCGGTTTGGTACATGAGTGGGAGTAGGGGCATGGTATGGAGGTCTCCTGAAACAGATTCGAAGGATGGTTGGCTTATTATGAAATTGTCTGTATCCCAGTCGATATTGAATCTATCGATGTTCCTCTTCATTTGCTCAATTAAGATAGTCGGGTTGCCTCTATTGAACCAATAGTTGCCAAATCTTTTCTCATCAAAAAATTTTAATATAGAATCTGGATTATACATCCGCTTGATCCCCTTATTTCTGCTAAAACAGTACCCATTATAATAACCTTTTAGTTCTTGTTTTAATTGTTGCGCTGTATAACTTGCTTCTTTGTCCCAATTTTCCTTTAGATTTGTTATGACTGCATGAATATATGCCTGGTTTCCTTTAAAAAAGATCTTTTCAATATCTTCTTCCGTATAGCCCAACATTTCCGCATAATCCTCCTGTAAGGATATATACTAAAATGTAATGAAGTTGCGGGAATTAAAAAAAAGCCATATACTTGTATCATGAAAATAACACTAACCACATCAGAGATCGAATCGCTCAAGGCGCAACATAAACTAGAGCGAGACAAGCGTATAGCGGATCG
>DATGWI010000107.1:0-2810 GCA_035299565.1 Amoebophilaceae bacterium
CCTCTTCCCATTCCGAACAGAGCAGTTAAGCCCAGCAGCACCAATGGTACTTCGGTAAAACGCGGGAGAGTAGGTAGTCGCCATTTTTTATAAAGCTTCAGCTATTGAAAAAAATAGCTGAAGCTTTTTTTTTATGCAATAACTCCTCTTGCATCATGCTTGTCTAGATAGTGTCGGCATAACCTATAAAGTTTTGACACCAAAGCACAATGCATCGAATAGGCACAGCAGCTAAACCAAAGCGTCAGCCCGTTGCGTATACCCCACATTCCGCATCAATTAGGTCGTTGAAAATCAAGGTTAATTATAAAATCTATGGTTCATACGCTTGAAGAAATGAGTGCTGATTAATTTTTTATAGTTGACGATCAAATCATGTAATGCAATATCCCAAAAGTGTCCTATGCAACGATGAGCTCATAAGCAATTCATGAGAAGGTGTAGAATAATCGGGTATTCCAAGTGTAAAAATGAAATAAGAACGTTCTACCGACATCAAGATCCACATGAAACAACCCTCAGTTCTTTACCTTTATCATGATGATGGGGTGGGAGTACAATCTTTGTGGCAGATAAAGCGTTGTTTGCAAAAGATGCTCAGTCAGCATTACACTATACAAACCCTAAACGCCCAGGCAGTTGCTCAGGGGGCGTGGTGTGCCCAAGCAGCTTTGTTCGTGATACCTGGAGGTGCAGACCTCCCTTATCTTAGACGGTTGTCCGGACGTGCCAATCAATACATCAAACAATATGTAGAACAGGGGGGAGTGTATTGGGGATTTTGTGCAGGCGCTTATTATGCATCGGAAGAAGTTAAGTTTGACCAGGGTGGACCATTAGAGGTGGTGGGTAAACGTCCACTTGCTTTTTTCCCTGGAGTTGCGGTTGGCCCACTGTTTGGAGACTACAGTTATCATCAAAACCGCAGTGCATGTTGCGCACGTATTAAGGGATTATATATTCCGGATACCGAAGCATTTGATGTTTTCTATAATGGAGGTTCCTATTTCCTTAATGCTACTGATTATCCTAATGTTGAAGTGGTTGCCTATTATCAAATGTTAACCCTTCAGTTATTACCCGCTATTCTCTCGATACGTGTTGGTAGGGGGCGTGCATTGCTTTCTGGGGTACATATAGAATATGATCCGCATGACTTCTCTTCGGATGATGTTTATTTGATGCAATTAAAAGAAAAGCTCACCGCCAGTGATCTCCAACGACAGCAACTCCTAAACTACTTATTTAACGTATGTTCGTTCGAGATTAGGTAACTCCCCAGGTAACCTAAAAATGATACCTTTATTATGATGAGGGGGGAGTCGGGGACGATTTTTGTGGCAGACGAAATGCTGTTTGCAAAAGATATTCCGCTAGCATTACACTATAAGAACAATAGTGCCCAGGAAATTGCTCAAGGCGTGTGGTGTATCCCAGCAAGCTCTGTTCGTGATACCTGGCGGTGCAGATTTCTCCTACCTTAGGCGATTGGCCGGCTGCGCCAATCGCACATCAAGCAATCTATGGAAGCAGTTTTTAAGTAGAAATTCCAAAAAACTCAGTGTCTAGGACAGGGTTACTCGAGTTAAGGTCAGGGTATAATTTCCGAGGCTGGTTATACGGAGAGAAAGGATTTGCTTTTTGTTGGTCTATTTGATCCAATGCGATTTTTCGTAGTTCCCCCAGTTTTTGGTCAGAATTTTCGTCCCAGTATAATGGTCCATAATCCATCAAAAGTTGATCGCCAGCCTTTACCTCTTGAGTGGTGAATAGGAGAAGCTTAGGTAATTCACCAGGAAATTTGACCCATATGTGGTCAACATTGATGAAGTTTTCGTTTGCTCCAGGTTCTTCATCAGGCCCCCTAGCAGAATTGATACAGTGTACGGGAGAAAGCATTTTGTTTTCTGGATCTACAATTGGTCCTATACTTATTTGCATATTTTCGAGACCAAGTCTTCTTGCAGGGTGATCTCCGGGCAAAGGTACTTGTCCAAGAGCAAATTCATAGCCGGAAGTTAAACCACTAGGCATTAAACTCCCAAATTCAGGGTTGAGTGATTTTTGTACTGCATACCAACGTATATAATCATTTCCTACATTTATTTTTGCTAGGCGAGGACTTGTTTCAGCTTGTTGCAAGCCACTTGGCTCCGAATCGGGCAGCCCTTGGTTGAAAAACACACCGCCATAAATACCAACTGGAAGGCCTTTTTGCAGGTCTTCTTTTGCAAAAAGGCCTCGTATGTTCCTTAAACTTGGCAGAAAATAATCGGATCCAGGGGTTCGAAGTTCGAACAACCGTTCGTAAAGCTCTTTTCGTCCTTTTGGAGTTGCTTGATCATTAATAAATTTTCTGTATTTAGCTATTAATTCTTTTTTACTACACTTCTTCCACTTTACTTCTACTACCCCCGATTGCTTTCTAGATAAGTAGTACATTACATCCTTTCCTTCATCTGGTAAACCTTGCTCACTCTTCCGAAGTATTGCTTCAGCTTGGGAATAAGCCCATACCCCGTTTTTCTCCCAGTCAAAAGCATTGGACTGTTGTTTCATACTGTTGCAAGCAATTGTTGTGAACAAGCTTAGGAAACAATACCCTAGGGATACCATAAGAGCAAAAATTTTATTCATCTTTTTCCTTATTCTGGTTGATAATTTTGATAATAACCTCAGTTCGGGATTAGCCAGTAAGGAAAAGTTGCAAAAGGCCCCTTTGTATTTTTAAATTTGAGTATTTAAAGAAACCAAATAACAAAGAGGCCGATTATGAATGTAACAAAATTAGTTGAAATATATTTCGCTGT
>DATGWI010000108.1:0-5941 GCA_035299565.1 Amoebophilaceae bacterium
TACCAGGCCGTAGAAAAATGGTACAAAATAAATCCTAACTTATTTAAAGAAACACCTAGTCAATTTCAGGAAAAAGTACTAAATTTAATTCCCAAGAAGCAAGCTAGGATAAAGGAACAACCTGGTGAAACTTGACACCTACTGATTTCAATTGAACATTTAAAATACCTCCAAGGGAATCCTTTTTATGAACAAGGTCTGTATAGCCACGATAGATGATGGCGTCGGCTAACGATGCATCAACTCCTCGATTTCTTCTGCCTCAATGGGAATGTTTTCCATCAAGTTTTGTACCCCGTTGTGCCGAACAACCACATTGTTTTCCAAACGAATGCCTATGCCTTCTTGTGGAATGTAAATCCCTGGCTCCACGGTCAGCACCATGTTGGGTAAGATTTTTCCATAGGTGTCCCCCAGATCGTGGGTGCTCAATCCCAAATGATGCGAAATACCATGCATAAAATATTTTTTGTACGCCGGCATTGTTTTGGTTTGATTTTTGATATCGACGGCGTCTAGGAGTTTGAGCCCTATCAGTTCCTGCTCTACCGTCTCTGCTACAACCTGATGGTATGCTGCAAACGACAAACCGGGCGACAATATCCCTTGTGCGGTCTGTAAGATGCACAAGACGGATTGATATACCTCTCGCTGCCGTGGCGTAAACCTACCTTGAATGGGCACAACACGCGTTAAGTCAGAGGCATAGTTTGCATATGCCGCACCCACATCCAACAGCAACAATCCTTCGGAAGGACAAGGCTTATCGTTTTTGGTGTAATGCAAAATGCAACTATCCGCCCCACTGGCAACAATGGGCGCATAGGCAAATCCACTCGACCCCCTTCGTATGAATTCATAGGCAAGTTGTGCTTCGATCTCGTACTCCCACCTACCCGGACGAACAATCGGCAAAATGGACCGAAATCCCGCCTCAGTAATCGCACAAGCCTGCTGCAAGAGGGAAATTTCTGCTTCATCTTTGATGCCTCTGAGTTGTTGCATGATGGGCGCAATGCGTTCGTACCGATGCAATGGATAACGTGCCTGAGCCCAATCAATAAACCGTCTGTCTCTAGTTTCTACCAGGCACACAGCCCGTGCATGCTCGTTTGTATTTAAATACACATGGTCTACCAACCCCATCAGGGTATGCAATATGGATTCAAATTGGTTGGTCCAGTAGACGGTAGAGATGCCACTAAGAGATGCTGCGGTTTCTTTGGTATGCTTTTGTCCTTCCCAAATGGCTATTGTTTCGTTGGTTTGTCGTACAAACAGCATCTCTTTCCATGCTTCTTGGACGGCATCGGGATAGAGCACCAAGATGGTTTCTTCTTGATCGATTCCAGAAAGGTAGAACAGGTCGCTGTTTTGCACAAAGGGCATGACACCATCTGTATTGGTTGGCAACACATCATTGGCATGAAACAGCGCCAAGCTGTTTGGAAGAAGCTGTTTGACCAACTTCTTTCGATGCTGGATAAATAGGTTGGGGTCAATGGGTTGGTAACGCATGAGAGATTGGTTTAAGGTTGCCTAACTCTATTTGAAGAATGCTGCCAGCTGCTCTTGGGCAAGCACCACACAAATCTTTCTTCCATCTGGTCCATATAGCGTATTGCTGGAGGCAAACAACTGCGCAAGCAAGGAATCGATTTCTACAGCCGTTAGTTTTTTGCCATGAGGAATGCTGCCTCTTTTGGCCAGTGCCTGTATCACGCGCTCTTCACCTCTAGCAGTGGGTTGGCTGTTCCACTTGAATTGTTCGATGAATCCTTCCAATACCGTTTTAGGAGCATGCCGATTCAGTTCTGTTGGGTAACCATGTATGATCACGGTAGAGCTCCCAAACGGATCGATCACAAATCCTAAGGTACGCAATACAGGTTCATGCTCCATCAATATTTGGTAATCGGCTGGGTTTAGCTCCAACTGCTCTGGAAGCAATAATTGTTGCGATGAACCATTTTTATTTTGAAAATAAGCCAAAAAAGAGTCATATAACACCCGTTCATGGGCTGCTTGTTGGTCAATCAAAAGGACACCGGACGGCAACTGTGTTACCAGATAAGAGGCATACAATTGAATGGCTTGTGTGCTCCCTACTTCCTGGTTAAAAGATGCGAGGCACTTTTCAGCAGGGGCTGTATGGGTTGTGGGCAGATCGGCAAACAGGTTTTGCCAATGGTCAGGAGGTATTTCTGTTGCATGTGCTTTGAATTGTGCATAGTTGCGTTCCCGTTGACTCAATCCAGCAGTAGGTGGAAGGGTCGCTGGGGTGGTTAATTTCAAAGGTAAAAAATTGACATTGTGCTCAAAATCCAACGAATCATCTATGTGGTGGGTGGCCAGACTTTTTTTGATTACAGCTTGAATGATGGCGTAAATCATTTTTTCGTCCAAAAACTTAATCTCCGTTTTCGTAGGGTGTACGTTTACATCGATAGCGCTGGGATCCAGGGTCAAATAAAGGACATAAAAAGGAAAGCTTTCAGCTGGTAAAAGCCTTTGGTAGGCAGTCCGAATGGCGTGATTGAGAAAAGGGCTTTTTATAAAACGCTGGTTGACAAATAGATATTGTTCACCTCTTGTTTTCTTGGCCTGTTCTGGCTTTCCGATATAGCCCTTGATGGTTAGCTTATCTGTAGTTTCTTCACACGGGATCAGTTGTTTTTTATACCCTTCGCCAAACAAATGGATGATGCGGTGACTGACCTTCTCTGGGGTTAACCGGTACACTTCTGTATCGTTGTGGTATAGAGAAAACCCAATCTCTGGCTGGGCCAATGCAGCGTGTTGCACTTCTTCTAGAATGTGTTTGAATTCTACTGGATTGGATTTTAAAAAATTTCTCCTAGCAGGTACATTGTAAAACAGGTTCTTGACCCGTATGTTCGTTCCAGCTGCGGCAACAATGGGTTCTTGTTTTTGTACCACAGAACCTTCCATTACAATGTGGGTACCAAGCGTTGCGTCGTGTAGGCGTGTTTCGATTTCCAATTGAGATACTGCAGCAATAGAAGCCATGGCTTCTCCTCGGAAACCCATGGTACGGATGTTGAACAAATCATCGACAGCAGCAATCTTAGAAGTAGCATGCTTCTCAAAGCACATACGGGCATCGATCTCATTCATACCTATACCATTATCAATCACTTGAATCAGTTGTTTACCGGCATCTTTTATAAGTACTTGAACAACCGTGCTTTGCGCATCAATGGAATTGTCTATCAATTCCTTGACTACAGAAGCTGGACGTTGTACAACCTCCCCAGCAGCTATTTGGTTGATCAATAAGTCAGACAAAAGGCGAATGTTACTCATGTTTGGAAAAGGTCTTGTTTAAGGCAGTTGCGCATATACCTTATGTTGTCCCAACCATGCGGTGGTAGCACAGGACATGTAAAACATTGTCTAGAATAGACAACCCTAATTTACAAACCGTTTGAGACCGTTGCAAATGCATCTTGCTGCGTTACCCTGCTTTTCCCTTGATGGATGGCCATTTCTTTTTTCAAGACCCAGACCTTGCCTGCACCTCCCCTCTGTATGCCCCTTCTATCTGTTTGTTTTGAGCAAAACGTTTCAGCTCTTCGTAACATTCTTTGTGTCCATTTTGCAAAGCAAGATAAGCAGCCGTTTTATTGAATCGATTGAGCATGGTTAAAGAAGCACCTGCGCGTACCAATTCCCTTACATTTTTGATGTGGCCATTTTGGGCAGCCAAATGCAAGGGGGTATTGAGTTGTTGGTCCACTGCATCTATTGGTGCTTTTGCAGTTAAAAGAGCACGTACGCAGATTTCATTTCCATTCTCTGCAGCAGCATGCAAGGGGGTTTCTCCTGACTTTCGTCTGGTATACACCTGTGCACCATAGCGTATCAAGACTTGCACACAGTCGTCATGTCCGTTGCGTACGGCTGCATGCAATGGTGTTTCATGAAACTGATTCTGGGTATTTAATTTCAACTTGTGTTTGAGTATCTTACTTGCCACTGGCTGATCTCCTACTTTTTCTTTCGCTTTTTTGGCAAGGGAGCCTTCGTTTTGATCTGCCTCGATCAACGCTTCCACGCACGCCAGGTGGCCGTAGGCAGCTGCCAGATAGAGGGGCGTTTCCTTGGCTTGGTTTTGCCTTCGGACCTTTCCACCTGCTTCTATCAAGGCTTTCAAACAATCTACATGGCCTCTTTTGGCAGTCATGTGGATGGCACTGCTGTCTGACTTTGTAAACCCATTGACCTTGGCTTTTAATTCAATTAATTTTTGTAGACAAGGTAGATTTCCTGTTTTAGCTGCTAAATGAAGGGCTGTTACACCCCATTGGTTGGCCGCTTGTACCGGCGCAGCTGCTTCCTCCAATAGAGCCAACGCACAGTCAGTATGTTTCTTGGCAATGGAAATATGGAGGGGGGTGTTCTGGAATCGGTCGACTGCTGCTATTTCAGCACCAGCTGCCAACAATGGTTTCAGGCACTGGAGGTGTCCTCCTTTGGCTGCCATGTGCAGGGGCGTACATGCTTCTTCGGTTTTTTTATCCAAACTTGCACCTGCTTTGAGCAACAGGTTTAGACATGCATCTCGACCATGAAACGCACTTAAATGGAGGGGCGTCTTACGGTGTGCATCGGGTACATTTATAGCAGCGCCTTCTTGAATAAATGCTTCAACACCATCACGATTCCCTGCATAGGCTGCCCAATGCAAGGGAGTCCGTTGCTTTTCTCCCAAGGGTTGTATGTTGTCCTTGATTGCCTCTAGTAAAATTTCAAGGCAAGCCTTGTTTCCGTATCGAGCCGCTACATGCAAAGGCGTATTTTGTACTTTATTGCGCGCGTGTGGATTTGCGCCCACCTGCAACAACAGTTTCAAGCAATCTATATGGTTTCCGAAGGCTGCAGCATGCAAAGGAGTATGTAAACCATCAACGGCTTGTATGTCTGCTTTGTGTGCCACAAGTTCTTTGGCTACAGCAAAGTGTCCATATTGGGCTGCTAGGTAAAGCGGTGATATGCCATATGTGGTCAATGCATTGATGTTTGCTTTATTTGCTAGAAACAGCTGTACGCATGCTACATTACCTCCCTGTGCGGCAGCATGTAAGGGCGTTACCTTGCATTTTGTGACCACATGTGTATTGGCACCTGCTTTTAGCAAGGCTTGCACCGATGCCACTGAACCCGATAAAGCAGCGCAATGCAGGGGGGTAACATGCGTTTTATCCAATGCATACACATCGGCTTTTTTGTGGATTAAATACTGTATGCAAGCTGCATGGCCTGCCTCTGAGGCGACGTGCAGCGGCGTACGTCCCTGGTAATCTGCTGTGCAAACAGTGGCACCTACCGAACACAACTCACGTATAATGGCTTCGTGTCCATTTTGGGCGGCAAAATACAAAGGAGTCCTTCCTAGATGGTCTTGGATGTTTGCATGGGCACCTACGTTAAGCAGTTCTTGCACGCAAAGCAAATACCCCTTGGCAGCGGCAATATGGAGTGCACTCAATTGATGCTTGTCCACTACGTGCACACATTTTCCAGCAGCAATTAAATCGCGTATACGGGTGACGTCTCCTTGCGCAGCAGCCATATGCATGGGAAGGCCTGATACCTGTTTTGCAATCGGGATCGACTTTTCAAAGCTACTGTATTGGTTGAGAGATGGGTCTAATGCGCTAGAAGGTTGACTGCTGGCGCTTACTGGATGAACAGCCATCCAAGGGCATAAAAAAATGGAAATGGATAAAATTGTCTTGTTTTTAAGCATAAATAAAATTTAAGGGATTGCTAATCAAAAAAATAGATTTTCTAAAAGTAAAAAGTGCTAAAGTAATTTCAACCATGCGTTTAGACTTAGAATAGCCCTTGGTTTTTCGTCTAAAACGGCATAAATAGTGACGAAAAGTAGCATTCATACTTTCAATAGCTTGTGTAT
>DATGWI010000109.1:0-3253 GCA_035299565.1 Amoebophilaceae bacterium
AGCGATCCGCTTATCTCGTTCTGTTTTATGACGAAGCTCCAGCAACCGGAGTTCTTCGGTAGATAACCAAGTACTCATGCCACAATGTTACGAATTTTTAGGGAGTCTGAAAAGGCATCTTCATTCCGATTGAGTATAGGTGGTCAGTGGCGGTGTGAGCGATCCGTTGGGCCCAAAGAGAAAGGGATGGCAAGGGCTGTTGCTTAGCGCGGGAAATGTGCCCAATGGACCGAATGGTCGTGCAAAGAGGGGTTTGTAGAGTGGTTTTTTAGCAATGCCGAAGGGTCTTCCGTATGGGTGCTGTATGGAGCTATTTGATGCTGAGCGAGCAGATACCGGCAGGCAGGAGGGTTGAAGTTGCTGGGTAGAGCTGGGCCTTTCCTGGTTCATGCGCAAGGCATTGGGGGTGCTGCAGCTGCTGATCAGTTGCCCCAAAAGCAATAAGTGCGCTAGGAGTCGTTTGTAAGGAAAATAAAGCATAATTTGCTAGGGTCTAGGGTTTATGTAACAGCGACAAGCTACTGCCTATCAGCGCATGATATATAAAAATTTATTGATATATCCAAATGTTATACAACGATTTTCGATATAAAAAGCAATTCCTAATTCCGTAAAGGAAGACCGTTTTTTGTTGCACAAAAAGCTCATAATAGATTAATTTCCAATACAAAAAAGAACGCTTCTTGCCTGCGACGACGCAAGCAAAGCTGTACTCTTACGCAACAGGTCTAATAAACTCACCATACGGCCAAGGGTATGCTTGTAAGATCGTCCCGGAAGAGGGTAGTTAGCGCTTAGATGGGCTTCCAAAGAGGCGTCAAGGATACGACCAGTTGTTCCATTTTATCTCTATCGATCCCTAATAAACGACGTAAGCTATTGGGATGTTTCGTTAATTTTTTATAAGTTAGTGCCATAGGGGGATGGTTTTACCTGACTTTGCCCCCTATTTTAACCCTTTTTCTCCTTAATACTTAACTATAAGCTACTTACGCAACAGGTCTATTGGTTGGTCGCTTTATGGTACTTTTTTGCCTTCAAAAGTAGCAAAAATAATTTGTGCCTTGGCTTTTCCAACCACTGCCGTCAATTGTTCAAGTGAATGGTCTTGTATGTCTCGAAGATGCCCAAAGTGGGCTACTAATTTTGCTAAGGTTTTTGGCCCAATGCCAGGAATTTCCTCATAAACAGTATGTAACGCTGCTTTGCTCCGTGTGTTTCGATGAAATGCAATAGCAAACCGGTGCGCTTCGTTTCTAAGTTGTTGAAGCAATTGTAGCGCACTTGATTTTTTACTCAAATAGAAGGGCAACGCATCGTTCGGGAAATAGATTTCTTCCAATCGTTTGGCAATGCTGATAATGGGCACTTTGCCATAAATTCCTACTTCTTGTAAGGCAAGTACCGCTGCACGCAGTTGCCCTTTGCCTCCATCTACTACAATTAAATTCGGCAAACAGGCTTGTTCCCGAACCAATTGACTGTACCGACGGGTAATTACTTCCCGCATAGAGGCAAAATCGTCTATGCCTGTTACGGTTTTAATATGGTAGTGTCGGTATTCTTTTTTGGCAGGTTTTCCGTTCTTAAAACAGACCATGGCCGAAACGGGATGGTGGCCTTGGATGTTAGAATTATCAAAGCATTCTATGCAGTATGGAAGTTCTTTGAGTCTCAAATCCTGCTGCAATTTTAAAAGGGTTAAATTGGGCCTCTCTTGCAGATTGGATTTCTTGTATAAGAAGTCTTTTTTGCACAGCAACGCATTTTGGAGGGCTAGCTCTACCAATTTACGCTTGTCTCCAATCTTTGGCATGGTCATCAAAAATGGTCCCATATCTACATGCATAGGCAGGTTAATCAATACTTCGGGTGCATTGCTGTTGCTGTATGAGCGCAACGCACATACCACCAAAGGGATTAAATCTGCTTCTTCTTCCTCTATTCTTTTGGTAAGTACCTGCTGTTGCGTAAAAGAAATAGCCCCTTGCTTTAAATGAAAATATCCTATAAAACTATGCATCGGATCCGAAATCATTGCAACGACATCTAAATCCCCTACCGATGGATTGATAATTACTGATTTTGATTGATATTGTTCTAGAATTTCCAGTTTTTGCTTAAAATGATGTGCTTGTTTGTACGCAAGCTTTTGAGCCGCTGCCTGCATTTCTTCTTTAAAAAGTTTCTTGACAAGAGAGAAATTGTTTTTCAGCAGTTCCTCTATTTGACGGAGCTCTTTGAGGTAACTGGATTCGTCTTGGAAACCTTGACAAGGACCTTTGCAATGGCCCAAGTGGTAGTCCAAGCAGACCTTAAACTTGTTTTTGGCTATATTGGTCTCAGACAACGCATAGTTGCAGGTACGGAACGTAAATAATTTTTTAATCACCTCCAACGTTTCTTTCACAGCATTCGAACTCGTAAAGGGACCATAATAGGTTCCGAGTGCAGGGGTTGTTTTTCGGGTCACTATGAGTTTGGGGAAACGTTCTTGGGTAATGCATAAGTAAGGATAGGTTTTGCCATCCTTGAGCAAGACGTTGTAACGTGGTTGTAATTCTTTGATCAGGTTGTTCTCTAAAAGCAATGCTTCGTACTCCGAGTTTACCACAGTATACGCAATGTAGGCAATCCGAGCAACCATCCGTTGGGTTTTAATCGGGTGTACCTTACTAGCGGTAAAATAATCACTTACCCTTTTTTTGATGTTCTTTGCTTTTCCTACATAAATAACCTCTTCTTTGCTAGCGTAAAATATATACACACCTGGGAGTGTGGGAAGTGTTGTTACATCATTCGGTGTACACCGTGTTGTTTCCATGGTAGGTTGCTTGGCTAACTTAAAGGTACAAAATGATTCTTTCGGGATTTCAAAACGGAGGCCGTTGTAAATTTGTGCTCCGTGTCTCCTATAAATTCCTCAGCATAAGCGCGTTCTACAAGAGGGCTAGTATTTGCATATAGAACACATACCAAAGTTACAATAGACCTGTTGCGTAAGTAGCTTATAGTTAGGTAGTAAGGAGAAAAAGGGTAAAAATAGGGGGAAAAGTAAGGTAAAACCCAACCCCCTATGACACTAACCTATAAAAAATTGGGATTGCTAATCAAAAAATAGATTTTCTAAAAGTAAAAAGTGCTAAAGTAATTTCAACCATGCGTTTAGACTTAGAATAGCCCTCGGTTTTTCGTCTAAAACGGCATAAATAGTGACGAAAAGTAGCATTCATACTTTCAATAGCTTGTGTAT
>DATGWI010000110.1:0-1657 GCA_035299565.1 Amoebophilaceae bacterium
TACCAGGCCGTAGAAAAATGGTACAAAATAAATCCTAACTTATTTAAAGAAACACCTAGTCAATTTCAGGAAAAAGTACTAAATTTAATTCCCAAGAAGCAAGCTAGGATAAAGGAACAACCTGGTGAAACTTGACACCTAACTATAAGCTACTTACGCAACAGGTCTAATAAATAAAATGAGTATGCCTAGCGTTGATGGAGTTTTATCCCGTTTTAGATTGTTTTTAGAATCATCTTTTTCTCATATTTCCCCCATATATTCTGGGAATGAAAACGCAGAAGATTTGAGGGCTGCATGGCTACAAGCCAATTGGGAACTATTAGTGGAATGTGTTTTGTGTTGGGGGCCCCCACCAGAATTTCTTGTCGAGTATGGTGGTGGTGCTGATTTGTATAAGGTAAGTTCTCGAATTTTACTCCCTGATGCTGTGGCTACACATAAGATTACTGTTCATCCCATAGGTAATGATAATGCACAAGTAATCAACTTGCTCGATAATAAGTTTATTCACCTAGATGATCCAGAATTAAATCTGGATTTTGATAGCTTTTGTTATTCACATGGAGGTTATTATTATCCTTTCCAAGCACCATTGAATAGTGTATTACTAGAGGGGAAAAATCATTATTCAGTTGCTGTTAGTCTAGAACATGTTACTTTTAGAAAAACGCCTCTAAATAAACAATAGGCTTCAACCTACAAGCCATTTCCCTGCCTACATAATGCCTGCAGCGATGCACCTAGCGTATGACAGTGGGTGGGTGAGATAGACTCAAACACACACGACACGACGCAACGCCCTACTGAAATGTACCGATAAGCAAGAAAACGGTTGCGTTATTTCCTGTTCAGTGCGCGGCATAGGTTGAATCCCCTTTCTTTTATTGGCTTTTTTGGTTAAATTCAAGCAGCTTTATTTAAACGTATGAGTTGCAATTATTCTCATTTAGGCAATGAAACAGAAAGAACCCCACCCACACGATCAACTGTTCAAGCAAGCCTTAGGAAGAAAAGATGTGATGCTG
This sequence comes from Amoebophilaceae bacterium, assembly GCA_035299565.1. Classification (GTDB taxonomy): domain Bacteria; phylum Bacteroidota; class Bacteroidia; order Cytophagales; family Amoebophilaceae; genus Cardinium. The sequence continues at coordinate 1,029 of DATGWI010000110.1, forward strand.
GATTTTTTAGCCAATCGACTACCTAAGGAAGTTTTTAGTCAGATCCATCAGGAGAGTTTGCAGTTGACCAATAAAACGTTTGCTGGCAAAGTCAGGTTGCGGGGTGAAAGCGATGTCATCTTTAAGGCTACGATCAATAATCAGCCGGGATATGTCTATTTTTTGATTGAGCATCAATCAGCAATAGACTATTGGATGCCTCTGCGCTTTCTGGAATACAACGTACGTTTGATGCGTCAGCACATCAGCGAAGATGGGCATAAAAAACTACCCGTGATACTGAACATTTGCATGTACAACGGTCAGAAAGCCTATGATGGACCAACCAACCTTTTAGATATGTGCGCCAATCCAGATTGGGTACGTCGGTACATGTTTCAATCGTTTCAGTTGGTGGACCTCAATAGAGAAACGGATATGCAACTCTTAAAAGATAATAAGGCCGCTTTTGCAGAGATGCTCCTCCAGCAGGGCATTCATAGAGATTTCTATACTCGATCGGAATCAAGATTCCGGATTTAGGATCTGAAAATTATCGTTAATTCTGGTATCCATTTTAGGCTTTATCTCCTCCCAAGTATGGGTAAAAAAATGCATAATAGCCTCTCGAAACAATTTAAATGTAGGAA
>DATGWI010000111.1:0-2855 GCA_035299565.1 Amoebophilaceae bacterium
TCCATTTTATCTCTATCGATCCCTAATAAACGACGTAAGCTATGGGGATGTTTCGTTAATTTTTTATAGGTTAGTGTCATAGGGGGTTGGGTTTTACCTTACTTTTCCCCCTATTTTAACCCTTTTTCTCCTTACTACCTAACTATAAGCTACTTACGCAACAGGTCTACTATTCGTGCATTTTAAAAGAATGTATGCCCCACGATACAAACATGTATAATAGCGACTCGAAACAATCTTTCAATACCACCTACGGAACAAGTAGCCTCGTATGGTAGAAAGCACAACTCCTTCACATAGCTTATTTGTTTCTGCTATCTGCACCCCAGTATAACTTTTCTCGCAACACATCAAAGATGGTGGCACAACCAAACCGAACGACTTTCGTTACAAAAGGTCCTTTTGTGATCGTAAGCGGCTGCTGAGTAGTTGCTTTAAGTATTCTACCATCTACTGTAAGCAGCATTTCCTTCGTTCGGCTTCGTACAAAGAAACGCAGTGTTGCTGTATCTGGTACTACCAATGGACGTACAGCCAGATTGTGCGGGTTTACGGGAGTGAGTACAAAACTATTGGAGGTGGGCAACATAATGGGTCCTGAACAGCTTAGGGAGTAGGCAGTAGACCCCGTAGGCGTAGCAACGATCAATCCATCTGCCCAATAGGTTGTAATCAATTGGTCTTCCAAGTAGGCATCGATGGTCAACATAGAAGCGCTATCTTGCTTCAAAAGCGCTATTTCATTTAAGGCAAAAGAAGGAGGAAAATGTTCCCTTTCCAAGGACAATACAGTACGTGCTTCTAGACTGGTAGTGTGGTCAAAAAAATGCGTTAAGGCAGTGAGGGTTTCTTCCGGTTTCACGCGGGCCAGAAATCCCAAGTTTCCTGTATGAATGCCCAATAAAGGGATTTCGAGCTTATTGACGTAATGCGCTGCTTCTAAAAAAGTTCCATCGCCACCTAGGCTAATACACAACGCTACGTTTTGAAAGGGTAAGGTCTCTCTATCAAACCGAGGAAGCTGTTGTAGAGAAGAAGCAGGTGCTGCTTGTAAAAAGGCTGCCAGCGTGTCTGAAACAAACATTTTTTCTGCTCGGGCATGGATAAAGCAACGTATTTGTTCCAATAAGTCTAAGGTAATGGGACAAATTTGTCTAGTATGTAAGGCAATGGACATCTTGGGCAAAAGAGCTGGTTTTCAGGAAGTTCAAAAGTTGAAGTATTGAATGATTTTCAATGTTTTTAATTTACAATTAAACCTTCATCGGCAAAGCTAAAATAGCCTCTATCTGTAAATATAAGATGATCTATGATGGATACATCCAGCAATTCACCTGCGCTTATAAGGCGGGTGGTTAGCTCTCGATCCGTACTACTTGGAGTGGGGTTGCCAGAAGGATGATTGTGTGCCAGTATGACCGCTGTTGCTTGATGGTCCAAGACGAGTTTAAACATTTGTTTGGGATCTACGATGGTCCCACTGGTACCTCCACTGCTGACTTTGATTTTTTTGATCAGAAAGTGGGCTCTGTTTAAGAGTAAGATCCAAAATTCTTCGGTAAGTTTGTCTGTTAAGTCGGGCTGCAGAAGTGTATAAGCCTTAAGCGAACTGTTTACAGGTTCTTTTCTTTTATCCCGTTCGTTAACGCGCCGGCGGGTTAACTCCATGGCGCACACGATAGCAATGGCTCTTGCTTGGCCAATTCCTTTAAACTGTTGCAATTCTTTTACAGAGCGTTTTGCCAACTCCTGAAGATTGTTTCCATTTGCCTTCAGAATATGTTGTGCAAGTGTTACTACATTTACATTACGTGTCCCTGAGCCTATAAGGACCGCTAGAACTTCGGCATCTGTTAAAGCAGCTGTTCCTTGCTTAAGCAGCTTTTCTCTTGGACGATCTTCTGCTGCCCAATCTTGTATTTTGAGTGGTGCAGGTACATTTACCTCTTGAGCCATACCCAATATAGGACGCGTCTTGTCAGGCTGCTGCTGTTAACCCATTCACATACTTAGCCAGTTTGGCTTTGCTGTTGGCACTTTTGTTTTTGTGTATCACATTACGCAACGCCAGTTTGTCTAACATGGAAAAAACATTAGGCAGCAATGCTTCTGCAGCTGTTTTGTCTGTTAGTTTTTTGACTTTTTTAATAAAAGTTCTACATGTTTTTAACTGATAGCGATTGCGAAGGTATTTCGCATGATTTGATCGGATGCGTTTTTCAGCTGATTTGTGGTTCGCCATATGACTATATTAAAACTATATTAAAATTGGATTAGTTTCTCTCACTTAAGACTAAGTAAACAAACTTCTAATGCAAGTTACGACTTTTTTATCGATCCTTCAATCTTGAAATGCTGTATGCGGTAATCTTTCATGACATGAATTGCAACTGCCTCATAATGTTACCGTATCAGATTCAAAGTAAGTTAGTTAATGCCGTTATAAAATATGATACCAAGAGATTTTTCAGCGGATAAGATGTCTCTTGAGAGCAACTATACTCGATCGGAATCAAGATGCCGGATTTAGGATCTGAAAATTATCGTTAATTCTGGTATCCATTTTAGGCTTTATATCCTCCCAAGTATGGGTAAAAAAATGCATAATAGCCTCTCGAAACAATTTAAATGTAGGAAAGACCTTATTGTTTCGGGCATATTCGTTCATAACTTTCCATACCCGTTCTATGGGATTTAGATTTGGGCTATAAGGTGGTAAAATATGTAATTGAATTTTTGGGGGTGGTTTATCTGAAGGTGCCAGAAAGGATTCTAAAAATAGGCGAACAGTTACCTGCGGAATATTTAAGACGGATTTATTCGTAAATAAAGCCCCTTCCTTGTCTACAAAAATT
>DATGWI010000112.1:0-27380 GCA_035299565.1 Amoebophilaceae bacterium
AAATTGGGGGTTTCCAGATATCACTTGATCTAAGATCTCCTGTTAGAAGTCCTTATATGAAGCCATATTTTCAGGTATTTTCTAAACTTTCCATAAACCTATGTATTTATGAGTAAAATGACTTACGCAACAGGTCTATTATATGGACGATTTTTCTCAACCATCAAAAACCACAACTTGCATCGGTTTCTTGTGGGGGGTAACATACTACTTACGTTACATATTGTTGGCATAATATACTCGATCGGAATGAAGATGCCGAATTCGTTATACGATCTCGCAGCTAGTTCACCTGCCCTCGCCGGGCGGGCGTTCCTTTTTGGCATGGATCAAAAAAGGAACCCAAAAAAATCTAGCGCCGATTGAAAAAAGGAGGTGGAAAGCAATAACATGCTTTCTATGTACTCCTTTTTTCAAAGGCGCGTTTTCCAATACGGACCCAGATGGGAACTCGAAACTCGAAACTTGAAATTGATTGAGTATATATGGTTAAAATTACTTTAGCGCTTTTTAGTTTTAAAAAAATCTATTTTAAATTAGCAATCCGTAAACTTTTTGGTTTTTGTCTCAAAACGGATAAATAAAAAAAGGCCAAGCAGCATCCGTTCGATAATCAAGGCAATCCATACGCCATGTATGCCCCATTGATAGTGTATAACGGTAATGTAACAGCCTACAGCCCCCAAAAACTGTGTTCCTAGCCCAACCAAGAACGGGAACACCCTATCGTCCAGTCCTCGAAGTACACTGTTTCCCCAATAGCACAAACCGTACAATAGTTGAAATACAAACAGGTGTTTTATGGCCAACTGTACCACATGCTGTAAGGTGGCTACAGTGCTATAAAACGAAACAATGTAGGGAAGCATGGGCACTAAAATAAGTCCCACTAAAATCGAAATACCCCAAATCATGGTACACCCTGTAAGAGCCACCTTTCGTACCAAAAGGCCATTTTGTGTACCTTGTTGTTGGGCAACCAACATGGAACTAGAAAGCCCTAGTCCAACGGAAAAAATAGTAATCAGCTGACATATATTAAACAAAATAGCATGCGCTGCTTGTGCTTCTATGCCAATCCGACCTGCTAACATAGCAATGAAAAGCAAATAAATGCTTTCTAGACCAAATTGCAGCCCAGCAAGCCAGCCAATGTTCCATATTTTGCTAAAATAACTTTCTGATACATCTTTAAAATTCAAATCGATCAAATAACCTTTGGGCTTTAGGACATATACCACATACAACATGCCTGCTAACACGGTAAGCACTTCCGAAAGGAGTATGGCAATACCTACGCCGTTTAAGCCCAACATAGGAAATGCATGCCAACCGTAGAGCAACAGAAAATTGAACAATACATTGGTAGTGAGTGTAAAAAAGCTCATCAACAATCCAATTTTTCCGAACGAAATCCCCTCCAAATACCTGCGTATTGTGTTGTTCATGGCAGAAGGTATGAGTGAAAAGGCTATGATGCGCAAATAAGGATGTCCCACCATCGTGATTTCTGCATTGTGGCTGGTAGGAAATCCATAGTAAGAAAGTCCCAGCATTATGAGGCAAAAAAGACTTGCCAACAACGCATTCAATACCAATCCTTGTTTGAAAATTTGGGTCACTTGGTTGTATTTTCTGCGGCGATGCGCTTGTTCCACAAGCGGCACCAAGCTAACAGAAAGACCCGTATTGGCTTTTTTAAATACGTTCAGTAATGTATTGGCCAAAACTACAGCAGCGGCTTGTCGGGTCCCAATGCGGCTGGACATAACGGTATTCATTGCCTCTAATGCAAGCACATTCAAGGTGCTAAATGCAATGGGATAACTGCGCATCACATACTCTATAACGAGTGTTTTATCTAGCGAAGGGAAACGGGGCGACATATGGTACGTCTAGTGGAAATTGATGATTTTAAGGGGCTGCTACGAATGTGTATTCGATATTAAAACAACTAAGCTGCATGCAAAACGCTAGTTCTGTTGGTAATTTGAACGTCGATCCGGTGCTCAAATTCCCACATACGTCTATGCATGCTTCGGTTTTCTGCTCCGTGGCTGTTACAAATTCCTCAGTATAAGCGTATGTGCTGTACATGGAAGTCGATGCCAATAGTCCTGTTACAGATTTTAGGTCTGCTGTTTTAATTTTACTTATACACATAAATAGGCGTGGCACCGATCTATAAAAACCTTACTAAAATTGAAACATTGTAAGAAAAATCGCCTAGAGGAAGGCTTAAACACAGCTGGACCGTCCCTAAAGACGGCATAGGTTGGGAGCAAACGATTAAAATTAAAGCTACATGTTGGTACTTTAGAACAAAGGTAAAAAAGGATCACCATTTTCCTCAAAGTTAAAAATTTTTATACGAAAAAGCAATGGGCAAAGCAGTTGAACGGTTAGAGTTGGGAGGTTAAGTTTTCAATTATATCTGAAAAATATGCTTTTTTCTCAGGGAATTTGGCGATTAAGTGGGTATAAATTTCAATGGCCCGCTTGTATTTTTTTTGCTTTACCATGATATTGGCCAAGGTCTCTGTTGCAAATCGTTCGTCTAATATGGTTTTTGACTCCGCAAGGTCTACGACAGCTTCTTCTTTCAAAGGCAACCGGTCTATAAACGGATCAAACTGCAGATTTTCCTCTAAAATGGCATCAATAACCGCAAACTGCTGAATGGTTTTTTCATTGGTAGTTTTTTTAGCAGTTCTCTTGGCAATACGCTCCAAGTAATTGTTAGCCAAGGGGTCTTCTTGCGCCGATTTTGTGGTACGCTCCTTGAAAACCGGTAAGGGACTACATTTGTTTTCCAACCACTTTCGAAAATAAGTGCCATCTGGTGCATAGGCAGCTGCCTGTTGTACGGCATCTTGCGCTACGCCTTGTGCCTGCGCATATGCTTTGGCCAGCAACGCATGCCCTAGATAAAAGTAGGGATATTCTTTTACAAGCGCTTCAAGCAGCGGGATGTCGTTCGGCAAAAGCCTAGTAGGTTGTTCCAATAATTTTAATAGTTTTTGGACGTGCACGCTAGAGACAATTCAAATATTACCAAATATCTATGGACTTGTTGCAAACAGCCTCTACAAGTTCTTGAATGATTTCATCCACCAGACCCTGTTCTTTGTCTAGCGGATTTTCTTCGGCAAGCATGTCTTTGCTGGCCGAAAATAGTTTCTTTTCAAAAGCATTTTCTTCTTCCAACGGATTCACATACGATACTTCAATGGTTATGGTCAATCGCTGTACCTCTTTTTGCTCCTCCCCTTCTTTGTTGTCTGTATGAAAGGTAGTTTTGTATGCAAAAGATTTAATAACGCCTTCGTATTGTATATGACCTTCTCTTTCTACCTGGGTTAAGGTCGTCATCTGGGTTATTTTTTTAGCAAGTGCTTCGGTCAGTTGCTGTGTCAGGTTCAGGGGGCCATCTGAAATTTCTGCATGAAATTCTTTTATAGAAAAAGTCTCTATATCAGGTGGAAGTGCAGCTCCTGAGAAACTAAATATCCCACACGATTGCATGAAAAAGAGTCCGAGTACCCAGCCGAGTAGTTTATTTTTCAGTAGGCTTTTCTTCAATAATACCATATTGTTTAATTTTTCGATAGAGTGTGCGTTCCGATATACCAAGTGCGTCAGCTGCCTGTTTTCGGTTTCCTCGGCTTTTTTGTAAAGATCTTTGGATGAGTTCGCGTTCTTTGGCTTCAATGGAAAGGTTTTCGGCTGGTTCGTTCGCCAATGCTTCTATGTGCGGTGACGTTGGATTCGAAAGCGCCTGATCGCCTTCTAGCAAGTGTACTGGTTCTTTGGCAGGCGGATGCACAGCAAGCAAAGGATGCGTTTCTTGGATAACCGGGTGGTTGGCAGCACCAGCACGCATAAAATCAAAAATACATTTCTTGAGTTCTGTTACGTCTCTTCTCATATCCAGCAGTAGGGTGTACAAAAATTCTTTGTCAAGTGATCCCTGGTCCTCCCCTTTTTTGTAGAGCGTTGGAAGCATATGATTGGGTTCTTTTGGTAAATACATGCCGAGTATCTCGGGGGTTATTATAGTCGCATCTGCCAGCAGGGAGATTTGTTCCACCACATTTTTCAGTTGTCGAATGTTTCCGGGAAAGGAATAGGCTACCAACCTCTCTTTGGCTTTGGGCGTTAATTCTATCGGTTTAATCTGGTATTTGGTTGCAAAGTCACTAGCAAATTTATGAAATAGTAGGATACTATCCATCCCTCTTTCGCGCAAAGGGGGAATGACAATTGGAACAGTGCTCATTCTGTAGTACAAATCTTCTCGAAATTTTCCTTCTTGAGCAGCTTGAAGCAAATTTACATGCGTAGCAGCTACGATGCGTACGTTGGTCTTTTCTATGGTCGAAGACCCTACTTTGACATACTCTCCATATTCCAATACGCGCAACAATCTTTTTTGCGTCCCTAGGGGCATTTCTCCAATTTCATCCAAAAAAAGTGTGCCTTTATTGGCTGTTTCGAAATAACCCTTTCTACTTTCTAATGCTCCTGTAAACGAACCTTTTTCATGTCCAAACAATTCCGAATCAATGGTTCCTTCTGGGATAGCCCCACAATTCACCGCTATAAAGTTTCCGTGACGATGGACACTTAGGGCATGAATCAGTTTTGAGAAAGATTCTTTTCCTGTACCGCTTTCTCCTGTAATCAAAACAGAAAGGTCGGTAGGTGCTACTTGCATGGCTATGGCAATAGACTGATTCAAGGCAGGGGCATTGCCAACAATATGAAAACGTTGTTTGATGTATTGAAGATCTTCTTTCATGGAAATCACAACCGTAGTATTAAACTATATTGCATGTGTTAGCTACAAGCGACGCCAAACAGGGTGGCTGCATTGCAATCGGTAATGCGTACCGTTGCATAGGTTCCTATTTTATGAAATCCTTTTGGAAATACCACAATTTGGTTTTGCTCGTTTCGGCCTTGGAAAAAATATTCTGATTTTTTGGACTGTTTTTCAATCAATACAGTTTGTTCCTCTCCTACTGCCTGTTGGTGGTGCAGCAGCGTATGCTCTCTTTGTTTGGCAATAATTTGGTTCAATCTCTGTTTTTTTACTTCCAGTGGCACATCGTCTGGATATTTTCGGGCAGCCATGGTGCCTGGTCGTTCGGAATAATAAAACATAAATGAAAAATGATACCGTACTGCATCCATCAAGGATAGGGTGTCGGCATGTTCTTCTTCTGTCTCGGAACAAAATCCTGCAATCATGTCGGAGGAGAGGGCGCACGTCGGACCTAAAATGCGTCGAATGGCGTCCACGCGTTCCAGATACCATGTTCTATCATAGGTACGATTCATATGCTTTAAGATGCGGCTGTTGCCACTTTGCACAGGCAGATGAATGTGTTTGCAAATGTTTTTGTGCGCTTTCATGGTATACAATACCTCATCTACGATGTCTTTTGGATGCGATGTGGAAAAACGGACCCGTAAGCTAGGATCAATCGAGGCAACCATGTCCAGTAGCTGGGCAAAATTTACCGTTGCATCGACCGGAATAGTTCCATTTGGAGCAAGGGTGATATCTTTGGAGCTGGAGGAACGCCATGCATACGAATCTACGTTTTGTCCAATAAGGGTGACTTCTTTGTACCCTGCATCGAATAGTTTTTTAGCTTCGTCCACAATAGAATAGGCGTCTCTGCTGCGTTCTCGACCGCGGGTAAAGGGAACAATGCAAAAAGAACACATGTTGTTGCAGCCCCGCATAATGGAAATAAATGCGGTAACCCCGTTGGAATGCAGACGAATGGGTTCAATATCGGCATAGGTTTCTTCTTTGGATAAAAAGGTGTTCACCGCTTTGTGTCCCAAATCTACTTGACGGATGAGTCTGGGTAGGTCGCGGTATGCATCAGGTCCTGCTACCAAGTCGACGACTTTTTCTTCTTCCAACAGTTGCGTTTTGAGGCGTTCGGCCATGCATCCCAAAATTCCAACCAGCAAATCTGGCTTTTTTATTTTTTCTTGGTTGAATACCAGCAATCTATTCCGAATGGTTTGCTCGGCTTTTTCTCGAATGGCGCAGGTATTGATTAAGACCAGGTCTGCTTCTGTATGCTGTTTGGTCAATGCAAAGCCTTGTTTTTGTAAGATTGCGGAGACAATTTCGCTATCCGAAACGTTCATTTGGCAACCGTAACTCTCTATATATACCTTTCTAGGGTTCTCTTTTCCAAGCATTGATTCTTTAATAATTTTTATAGTTGGCCTTATTATGGTTGATAACGAACTAGATAGAATCAGCCGCGAATGGCTTAGCCGTGGAGGCATACACCGCTCAACCCTTTAAAATTTGCCATGTATAATTTTTCTGATACAAATTTTTTGCAGCAACGACCGCGAACCGATGCTGACGTAGGTAACTGGAGGCATTGCGGATGCTTCTTTCCGTACAAGCAAAATACGTTCTTACGCACAAAGCCTAATTTACACCATACGCATGGGATTCACAAATCAGAAACAGCGAAGAATAGGCCACTTGCAGCACACGCTTAGGCAGAAAAACGTATAGGGGGACAGGGAGTATAAAACCGTAGCATAGTAAAACCTAAGTTCTAGTGCCTTGAATCCAATTGGTTATATACTCAATCCATTTCAAGTTGCGGGGTCCCATCTAATCTGTACGGCCCTTACGCCTTTGAAAAAAGCAGTGCATAGAAAGCGCGTCATCCCTTTCTACCTCCCTTTTTCACTCAGTGCTTGATTTTTGGATTTTTGTGTATCCAAACAAAATTACGAAGGAAAAAGGAACGGTTCTAGGGCCGCTAATCCCGCATCTTCATTTCACTTTAGTATATTATCCTTTTAGATTTACGCCTTAGAGCTACTAGTTTGCAGCAAACTAAAAAACAGACGGGTTGCGTAAGTAGGTTCTTTTCGGAATTTTGCATTAAAATGGCTAAAATAAGGGGAGACGATTAATAAGTGCGCTATTTCTTCTTTAGAAAGTACACGACGCTTGGGAAGCGGTCATACAGATATCGTTATGGAGGACCAATATGACGATCAAAGAACGATCTACCTATTTGGGTTAAAAGTAGACCAACCAACCTCCTACGCTCTGGAGCAAATATATAGCAAAGATTATAGCATTCCATATGGCACCTGTCATAAAAAGGTGCTTATAGGCTTAAAATGTGACTCTGTAAAACGCAACATTACAGAAGCAGCTATTGAAATGCATCAAAAAAATGATGAAAATGACTTTCAATGGCTTCCCCGTAACAATTTTACCGTTAATGCGGTTGGTTATTTTCAAGAATCAGGAGACACAGGTATGTGATTTTCAGAAGTTGTTGAATTTATATCAAAATCAACACTTTCATGTGCCACTATACCCAGGCTGCAGACTTACGCAACACAATAGACCTGTTGCGTAAGTCCTAAAAAATAGTCGATGTTAAAATTGGGGTTTCCAGATATCACTTGATCTAAGATCTCCTGTTAGAAGTCCTTATATGAAGCCATATTTTCAGGTATTTTCCAAATTTTCCATAAACTATATATTTATGAGTAAAATGACTTACGCAACAGGTCTAATAAATATAAAAATAAAATATTAAAAGCAACAATATTTCTAGCTAAATCTTCCTCTTTTACTTTCAAAGACGTGAGTGGGAAGTACGGACTAGATGGAGACCCGCAACTTGAATCAGGGATAATATACGCTATAGGAATCAAGATACGGGTTCCAAACGCTGGTCCGTACTGCCCGCGCCTTTGAAAAAAGGAGTGCATAGAAAGCGTGCTGTTGCTTTCCACCTCCTTTTTTCAATCGGCGCTAGATTTTTTTTGGTTCCTTTTTTGATCCATGCCAAAAAGGAACGCCCGCCCGGCGAGGCAGGTGAACTAGGTGCGAGATCGTATAACGAATCCGGCATCTTGATTCCGATCGAGTATATATCATACCAAACTCTCGTACTATTTTGGTACCTTCACTTCTGAATCCTTGTTTGTACACTGCTATCCAAAAAAAACAAATTTGGGACAGCAAAGAGTTTTTTACACTGTTTTTCATCCCAAGCTTATGAATCGTTCCATGAAAACCCTAGCGCAAGAAACACTGTTATACGCCCTGAGTGATGGCATGATGCGCATTTGTGCCTATGTGGTTTTTTTGGTACAAACACGCCTATTAACACCCAACGACTATGGCATCCTTACCGACTTTTATGGGAATTACATCGCCTTTTTGGGTATTGTATATCTTTTGGCCATGGATATGGCTTACTTTAGATTTGTGCATCAATTGGGTCAACAGCGTACCTTCAATACCGTTATTACGCTTGTATTCCTTACCAACCTGATTTTCTCGCTGGTGTTGATTGGATGCATTCCAAAACTTGCAGCAATTACACATTATGAAGCATACAAACATTTTTTTTACTACCTCATCTGTTTGCTGATCTTAGATACATTGCTTATTGTCTCCTATGCACACCTACGGGTATCAAACCGCACAGGCTGGTTTCTATCGGTAAAGTTTTTTCAAGCATTTTCGTTCACCGCATTTTCCGTTGCAGGCCTCTGCTTTCCTTCCTGTTTAAAGGCTTGTGAATATTTGGTTTACAGCTGTTTCAACGTTACCATACAGCTCAACCAATTAGATGCCATATTCCTGGCCAATATAGGTTCGAATTTGGTAGCGATGGGATTTCTGTTGCCTACTTTCAGGTCCTTTCAATGGTGTTGGAACCATGCGACGGTACGTATGCTGCTTGGCTATGCACTTACTACCTTTTTTGCCACCCTATTTTTTAGACTCAATGAATTGATACCCCGCATGTTGTTCCGGTATTGGATACCCGATACTTTTTATGCCATACATACCAAGGAAGAAATGTTGGGTAATTTGGGTACTGCCTTCAAGCTTACCACCTTCATCACGCTGGGAATTAATGCCTTTAAGTATGCAGCAGAACCTTTCTTTTTTGCCCATGCCAACCGCAAAGATGCCAAGCAAGTATACAGCCAAACCATGTACTTCTTTTTATTGGTATCTACCATGGGCTTGTTGCTCTTTAGCTTGAATGTCGACTGGATTGCTCGTTTTCTGATTCCCAATCCACTTTATCGAAATGCCATCGACACAGTACCCTACCTGTCTTTTGCGCTGGTTGTCTTGGGCGTATACTCCAATCTGAGTATTGCTCTTAAAATAAGCCATAAAGCAACATATACGAGTTGGATTGGTGGATTTGGGAGTCTGGTATGCTTGATAGCGGCAAGCATATTGCTTCCTCGGTATGGTCATTGGGGGTGCGTTTATGCTTCTTTGTTAAGTTCAACAACCATAGCATTGCTGGGCTACTACATAGGACAGAAATGGTATCAGATCCCCTATACGAAACATGGATTCGTATTGCTCGGAGCAGCCTTTTTGCTATTAAACAAGGTTCCTTTGTGGCCAAAACACCTTGCTTTTTTGCCTCCCATAGCTGCTTATCTTTTGCTGAATGCAACCATTGTGGGAGCTTTTTTCTTAATAGGCTTGAGGTGGTATAAATCGGACGTTGCACCTAGAGAACTTCCCGATACAACCGAGTAGTCCCCTATTGCTATGCCCAGTATCCGAATGGCTGCTGGGTAATGGCGCTAAACAGAAAGTAATTTTTCTCCTTTGTGGATGGCTTGCTCGATGGTTCCTACTAAGTTGAATGCCATTTCGGGTAAGTGATCCAAGTCGCCTTCCATAATCATATTAAATCCCTTAATGGTATCTTCTATAGATACCCGTTCTCCTGGAATGCCTGTAAAGCGCTCAGCCACATTAAAAGGTTGTGATAAAAACCGCTGCACTTTTCTAGCACGGTACACGGTTTGTGTATCTTCTTCCGACAACTCATCCATACCCAAGATGGCTATGATGTCTTGGAGTTCTTTATACCGCTGCAGCATTTTTTTTACTTTCTGCGCCGTCTCATAATGTACATGGCCTACTACTTCTGGATTTAAGGCCCTAGAGGAAGAATCAAGGGGGTCTACTGCAGGATAAATACCCAATGCAGCAATTTTTCTAGACAGCACAGTGGTCGTATCTAAGTGTGTAAACGTAGTTGCTGGAGCAGGATCGGTTAGATCGTCTGCTGGAACATATACTGCTTGTACCGAAGTAATGGAACCATTTTTGACTGAAGTAATGCGTTCTTGCATGGCACCCATTTCAGTAGCAAGTGTAGGCTGATACCCTACCGCAGAAGGCATGCGACCCAACAATGCAGAAATTTCTGCACCCGCTTGGGTGAAACGAAAAATATTGTCTATAAAAAAGAGAACATCTTTACCAGATTCATTTTCAATGCCATCCCTAAAATATTCTGCAATTGAAAGACCCGTGAGTGCCACACGTGCCCTGGATCCAGGAGATTCATTCATTTGGCCAAATACAAGCGTGGCTTGAGAAGACTGCAATGCTTCATGGTCGACCTTGCTCAGATCCCATTCTCCTTGCTCCATAGATTCTGTAAATGCTTTTCCATAATTGATCACCCCTGCTTGAATCATTTCCCGCAATAAGTCATTCCCTTCGCGGGTACGCTCGCCCACCCCGGCAAATACAGAAAGTCCGTTGTATGACTTGGCAATGTTGTCAATCAGTTCCATGATCAAAACCGTCTTCCCTACCCCAGCTCCGCCAAATAGCCCAATCTTACCTCCTTTTACATAAGGAGCTAAAAGATCTATAATCTTAATGCCCGTATAGAGAATTTCAGTGGTGGAAGTAAGTTGATCAAAATCGGGAGCAGCCCTATGGATTGGAAGTTTTTGGTTGGTTTCAGGTTGTTGCATGCCGTCTATGGCATTGCCTACTACATTAAATAGACGACCTCGTACGGCATGGCCCACTGGAACTTGAATTGGAACGCCGGTATCTATGACCTCCAGCCCCCGCGTCAAGCCTTCCGTTCCTTCCATAGCAATGCCGCGTATACAATGATCACCAAGATGTTGTTGGCATTCTATTGTAATACGTTTACCCGTAGGGGATATAACATGCAATGCATTTAATATGCTTGGTAAAGTAGCTGATTCATCGAAACGTATATCGATGACAGGACCTATAATTTGCGTAATTTTTCCAGTATGGGACATCCTTGTGCGCTACAAATTAAAAATTATATCAATAGCAATCTGGCCGTTGCTGCACTTTCGTAGGGTGTAACCTATTCTTTATGCAAAAGAGCTCTATACTCGATCGGAATGAAGATGCCGAATTTGTTATACGATCTCGCACCTAGTTCACCTGCCCTCGCCGGGCGGGCGTTCCTTTTTGGCATGGATCAAAAAAGTAACCAAAAAAATCTAGTGCCGATTGAAAAAAGGAGGGGGAAAGCAATAGCACGCTTTCTATGCACTCCTTTTTCAAAGGCGCAGTTGGCAGTACGGACCAGCGTTTGGAACCCGTATCTTGATTCCTATAGCCTATATTCCCAGTGATTCCTCTTTAATGAATCACATTCCAACACTTGAGAAATTACCATCTACGCATTCCACAACGTAGTGCATTTTGGATGTACACCATGGATTAGCAAAACTTCCAATGGATGGTAAAAGACCCGTTTTGAGCAGCAACGTACAAGCCAGTTGGTATTTCTCTTTAAAGTTACGTAGAAGTTTACTAAAAACAGCAAATCTTCTCCTTACGAATCCAAAAATAGCCATTTCTATACTCGATCGGAATCAAGATACCGAATGCGTTATACGCTCTCGTACCTAGTTCACCTGCCCTCGCCGGGCCGGGCGTTCTTTTTTGGCATGGATCAAAAAAGGAACCCAAAAAATCTAGCACCGATTGAAAAAAGGAGGTGGAAAGCAATAGCACGCTTTCTATGCACTCCTTTTTTCAAAGGTGCGTTTTCCGGTACGGACCAGATGGGAACCTGCAACTTGAAATTGATTAAGTATAGACGGCATGTTCCTTTTTTCTCCGTACTTTTGTTTGGATACATAAAAATAGAAAAAATGAAGCACTGATTGAAACAAGAAGGTGGAAAGCATTTGGCAAAGAAGGGAAAAGAAGGCGCGTAGGAAGTACAGACACAATGAGAACCCGAGACTGGCATTCGGTTCAGTATGTAATAAAATTTAGTAAAAAATTACACCATTGCTGCCTAATGAAAAAAATAGCTTTATGCAAAGACCATAAAGAACCCATACTCAGTCATACTTTGGTTAGTGCCTCTGGGGTGACAAAAAGTCCACTTAGATATGGTTTTGCTTTTGTAGTTTCCCAATTATTTGGTAACTTGTTCTTTTGTATCCTGATCCCATCATAGGATGGAATCATACTACATACCAACAACAAATATCTAGTTTACGATCATATATACTGTCTGTTTTCCTGTACATAATGTGTAATACCAATACAACGGCGAGCAACATGGAACTACCGGAAGCCATACAAGACGACGACGAAGCAGCCTATCTCCTAGGATTAAACGAAATGCAACGGGTTGCTGTAGTGCGCACCGAAGGGCCCTCCATAGTCATTGCAGGTGCAGGCTCAGGCAAAACGAGGGTGCTCACCACTAGAATTGCACATGTATTGAAAACCCAAAAAGCAACCCCTCCTCAAATACTTGCCTTAACGTTTACCAACAAAGCTGCAGCAGAAATGCGGCACCGCATTGCAACAGTAGTAGGAGAAAACACGAATGGCTTGTGGCTAGGGACTTTCCACAGCGTGTTTGTAAAATTACTGCGCAAAGAAGCCCCTAGATTAGGGTATCCTTCCCATTTCAGCATCTACGATTCAGAAGATAGCAAGTCCCTCCTCAAACAATTGATCAAAACATTCCAACTAGATGATACCGTTTACAAACCCAACATGGTCTTGAGCCGAATCTCCCAGGCCAAAAACAGGCTGATTACCCCAGAAGCCTATGCATCGGACGCTCATTATCAGGAAGAAGACGCCCACATGCGCATGCCCAAATTCAGTACCCTCTTTCTAGCCTATGCCAGACACTGCCAACAAGCAGGTGCAATGGATTTCGATGATTTGCTGTTGCATACCCATACCCTCTTGCATACCGATCCCGATGTATGTACCAAGTACCAACAACATTTTCAGTATTTATTTATCGATGAGTTTCAAGATACCAACCGCGTACAATACAATATTGTTAAAAAATTGGCCGAACCACACCAAAACCTCTGTGTAGTAGGAGACGATGCCCAAAGCATTTACGCCTTTAGAGGGGCTACCATTCAGAATATTTTGCATTTTACCACCGATTACCCCAACCATCACATCGTCAAATTAGAACAAAACTACCGTTCCACCCAACACATTGTCACCACGGCCAATAGAATCATTTTACACAATGAAGCACAATTGAAGAAAAATGTATGGACGTCGAATGACTTGGGAGAACCTGTGACATTGATCCGAGCAGCTTCCGACATAGAAGAAAGTAACTTGGTGGTACATGCCATCCTCGAAAAAAAATGGAAACACCAGCTACAGAATCAAGATTTTGCCATCTTATACCGTACCAACAGCCAGTCCAGAAATTTTGAAGAAGCATTGCGCAAAAAAAACATTCCCTATCGTATTGTAGGGGGACTTTCATTCTACCAACGCAAGGAAGTAAAAGACCTATTGGCCTATTTGCGTTTTGTGGTGAATCCAAACGACGCAGAAGCATTTAAACGAATTGTAAACGTGCCCCGTAGAGGCATTGGTTCTGCTGGTGTAGAAAAAGTTTTTATGCTTGCAAATGCGCACAAATGCTCTCTTTGGGAGGTGCTCACTGCTTCCAATCAACTGCTCACTGGACCTACTGCCAAAGCCATGGAGCGTTTTGTTGATTTTATTCGTAGCTTTATATATAATGTAACCATGGACAGTGCGAATGCATACAGCATAGCCGCTGCTGTAGCAAAAGAATCTGGCCTTTTAAAAGAACTTTATGAGGACAAAACCATTGAGGGATTGACCCGTTACGAACATATACACGAACTGTTGAATAGCATCAAACAGTTTGTAGACAACCCAGAAAACAACGATCCTAGTTTGGGAAATTTCTTGCAAGAAGTAGCATTGCTTGCCACTGGCGCAGAAGATAACTCCAATCAGGACGTAGTGACCTTAATGACCATTCATGCTTCCAAAGGATTGGAATTCAAATACGTCTATTTGGTAGGTATGGAGGAAGATCTCTTTCCTTCCGCTAGGATGATTGGGAGCAAGGAAGATTTAGAAGAAGAACGAAGGTTGTTTTACGTAGCTGTGACCCGCGCACAGAAAAAAGTAACCCTATCGTATGCCCTATCTCGGTATCGATTTGGGAAAGCGGTTCGCACAAAGCCGAGCCGTTTTTTACACGAAATCGTATTAGAGCCTCCTTCTATTTCAACCCCTTCCAATATACCCAAAAAGACATCTGTTGTTCCTGTAAAAAAATCAATGTATGTTGCTGCACCTCCCATTTCACCTGGTATATCTGGAGAAAACTGTATGCAAATACAAACCGGGTATGAAGTAAAACATGCTCAGTTTGGACGCGGCAGTGTACTCCATGTAATCGAGGAAGGAGGTATGCGCAAAGCTGTAATACACTTCCATGCAGTTGGAAAAAAAACACTCTTGCTCAACTATGCAAAGCTCGAGATAGTGTCAGTAGTATAAATCCCATAGAGAGAGATGTATTCTTAACCTAAAACAAACACATGTACGATTACAACACAACGCGACCACCTTTGATTCTAAAAGAATATGGCAGAAATGTGCAGAAACTCATTGAACAGCTTCAAGGCATTGAGGACAAAGCAACACGTACGCAAAAGGCGTATGCTATTGCCAAGTTGATGGAAGTTCTCAATCCCAATGCAGAGTCTGCACAAAAACGATGGGACGATCTTTTTGCGCTCGCAGCACATAACTTGGACATTGATGGTCCTTATGCCAAGCCAGTCCCAAAAGAAGAAACGCAGCATTGTTACGTATATATGCCTCATGTGGAAGAAATGAAGTACAAATATTATGGCCGAAATATGGAATTACTCCTTCAAAAAATGGCTGCATTGCCCACCCCAGAAGAACAACAAGAGATGCTTTTTGCCATCGTTAAGCTGATGCGTAGATTTGGTAGCGTTTGGAACAACGACTACATCAGCACCGAACGGGTTATCCAGGACATTGCACGCATGCTTCCGGCAGATGCAAAGATCGATCTAACAGTCATACGCAACATTCCTGATGAATGTTCCAATGGGCAAAGAGCACGCACACACCCAGCAAATAAAGCTACGAACACATGTTCCAAAAAGAAAGAAATAAAGAATACATAAAGAAAACTCAGAAATACAATACAGAACTATGTCTAAATTTATCGTTCAAGGAGGACGTTTTTTATCCGGTACAATCAAGCCCCAAGGGGCCAAAAATGAAGCACTGCAGGTTTTATGCGCTACCTTGTTAACCAATGAAAAGGTAGTTTTACACAACCTACCCGATATTGCAGATGTACGCAGCATCATGAAGCTCTTAGGCTATCTAGGTGTTGAAATCATACCACTGGGACATGGAAGCTACCAATTTTGTGCTGCCGCTGTAGAAAAAAGTGGGCTAGGTACGGAAGCTTTCCGTGAAGAATTCGTCAAAGTACGGGGGTCTATTATGGTATTGGCCCCCCTACTTACCCGTTTCAAAGAAGTTGCCATTCCCAAACCTGGAGGAGATCGGATTGGTCGACGTGGCCTTCATGCCCATTTTGAAGGTTTGGCACAATTAGGTGCCTTGTTTGCCTACGATTCCAAGAAAGAAACTTGGACAACCACCTGCAATACCCTTGCAGGAGCCCCTGTGCTCATATCTGAAGCCTCTGTAACAGGTACTGCAAATATTGTGATGGCTGCTATCCTTGCTAAAGGAAAAACTACTGTCTATCCGGCAGCATGTGAGCCACATGTACAACAACTTTGCCATATGTTAAATGCAATGGGTGCACGCATCACGGGCATTGGTTCCAATCTTCTTACCATAGAAGGAGTATCCGAATTGGGTGGCACTGTGCATACCGTTGCATCCGACCTATTGGAAATTGGCAGCCTCATTGGTCTGGCGGCAGCAACCAAATCAGAAATAACCATCACAGATATACCCATGGCACTTTTTGAACCCGTATGGTACGGTTTCCGAAAAATAGGCATTGCATTAGAGACAGACCAGGAAAAAAACATCCTGCGTATTCCTAAACAGGAAAACTATCACATACAAAGAGACATCGATGGCAAATTGCCTACTTTATCTGACGCTATTTGGCCTGGTTTTCCGACCGATTTAATCAGCATTGCTATCGTAGCAGCTGTGCACGCCCATGGGCATTTATTGATACATCAAAAAATGTTTGAAAGCAGGCTTTTCTTTGTAGACCACTTGATCGAAATGGGGGCTCGTTTGGTATTGTGCGATCCCCATCGGGTACACATAGTAGGACTTAGAAACGAATACAAATTGCATGGCATTCGTATGGCTTCCAGCGACATTCGAGCAGGTATTTCCTTATTGATTGCTGCATTAGCTGCAGAAGGAGAAAGTATTATTGAAAATATCCACCAAATTGACCGAGGTTACGAACGCATAGACAAACGGCTTATGGAGTTGGGTGCGTCCATTCAACGGGTGTAAGTACAGTACACAGAAAGATGCATAAAATCCCACTGACTTCTTGCCAAAATCAAGAATTTAAGTTTAAATCATATATACTCTATAGGAATCAAGATACGGGTTCCAAACGCTGGTCCGTACTGCCAACTGCGCCTTTGAAAAAAGGAGTGTATAGAAAGCATGCCATTGCTTTCCACCTCCTTTTTTCAATCAGCGCTAGATTTTTCTATTTTTGTGTATCCAAACAAAAGTACGGAGAAAGAAAGACCGTGTTGCAGGGACGCTAACCCGCATCTTCATTTCACTTTAGTATATCCATTTATGTTATTGAAAATAAAAATTTCTTGTCTAGCGATTCCCTTATTTACAGGAATCTCTTTTCTACTGGAAAGCTGTAGTATCCGTTCCTCGATCCCCCAACCAATACCCACAACCATATACCAGTTCTCTACGGTAAAACCCCTATACGGAACCATTCTACCCGACGCTGATCTGTACAAGCTCTTTATCGACCGCGACAAGCAGCATCTGGGAGAAGATGCATTTGAAGATGAGCCTGGCTACAAGTCAGCCATGAAGCAAGCACTTCGGTATATGGAACAAACTTTGGGAGAAAAATTAGACGCCGAGGAACTGGCCAAGTTGCGTAATCTTTGTGTCGAATCTGTACTGGGTAAAAAAAAAGCTGGAAAACAGGTCGGGTTCCGTATGGGCTATGCACCACTTTCCAGTTATTGCTTGGACAAACAACGCATGCGCACCATGTCTCCCCAAGCCATACACGAATTCAATCAGCTGGTAGCGCCCTACTCAGCAGATACCACCAAACAGCTGCTCTACCAAACGCCTTACATAAGCACCTTTGAACTGTTGGACAACCAAAAAAATTGCCTTCCAAATAGCTCAGCACTGCCTTTGAAGCTGCCAAATCAGGTAAACTCGATTAAAATCCGAACGGGGTTTCAGCAATCCAAAGACCTGCCACGGGTCAAGGAAATCGTCAATGGCTTTTTTGACACCTACTATAAAGAAATAGCAAAAGCCCAAACCAGTACGGAAAAGTTGGGTGCCATCGCCAAATTATGCCGCTCCATAGAGCTTTTTCATGTATTTCCAGATGGAAATGGCCGTACGACCTGCTTTATTTTGCTTCCAAAGCTGCTCAGGGAAAATGGAATTGCCCATGGAGTCATTTTAGATGATCCGGCGACCTTTGACGCTGGTACCTTTTCCATCCAAGAAATGGCTGCACAGATTTGCCAAGGCATTGAAACGTTTTATAGTGAATTTCCCATGCTGCAACGCCCCAAACCTGCATCAGCTGCTTGACCAAATTGAAGGGTACATACCAAAGCATTAAGAATAAATTGGGCAGATAAGAAGAAAGAGTAGTACCATATCTGAATCAAAGCTGAAATGGCAATCCACAGCTTAAGCTGGCTACATTTATCCAAAACCATTCAACACGATTTGAACAATTTTGCCAGTTGGATGGAAGTATGGGTATAAACCATTTTGGCGTTTGCGTTCCGTTCCAAACATGCACACGCTTGTGTGAAAAGAGGCACCATTGCCCTCAATTGTGTTACCGTGACGGTTTGTCCAAACTTTTGGCTAAATAGGGCCTCTGTTTTGGAAAGGGTTTGCAGAATGTATGGTGTGTATCTACTCAATAGCGTTGCGCGAATGAGTTGCAACCCATAGGAAAAAAAACGCTTTTGGGCATCGGTAGGGGTTGCATGGAATGCTTCGGATTGCGCAATGATTTGTATAAAATTGCTGCTGTAACAACTACGCATCCAACTGCTAAAGCATTCAAAGGAATCTGTAACGGTTTCTTCTGACAATGCATGCGCTTTGGCTATATTTCCCTCTGCTAAAAAGGCAATCGCGCTTACTTTTGTGGGAGACAAATCTGGATGACGGCACTGCAACAGCTGTTGTATGGCTTGATCGGAAAAATCGGGAACAATGCGTTGTTGGGTACGTGAAGCAATGGTGGGGAGGATTTTCCCTCTATCTATACCAACCAATAAGAAAATGGTACCTGCAGGAGGTTCTTCTAAGGTTTTCAACAATGCGTTGGCTGCTGCCGTATTCATATACTCTGGTAGCCAAATCAATACGATTTTGTACCGTCCTCCAAACGTTTTTAAACCAATGCTTTGTATGATTCTAGCAACCGCTCCCCTAGTGATTTGACATTGCTTGCTGTCGGAATGGAGCGCCTGGGTCCACTCTTCTAGTGTTAAAAAGGGATTGTTTTTAAGGCAGATTCGAAACAGATTAATTGTTTCTATTTGATTTTCAGCTTCTTCACCACTTCGTTTCCCTGGAAAGACAAAATGAACGTCTGGGTGGGTGCATTGTGCCATACTGGAACAGGAGCCACACGTACCACAGGAATCAGCTGCTGAGGGAGCCGTACAATTTAAATAAGTAGCGAAAGCCAGTGCCAAGGCCAGGTGTGCAGACCCGAGTGACCCTATAAAAATTTGTGCATGAGCTACTTTACCTGAAGCGGCTGCATGGATCAAGTTTTGCTTCAATGCCTGATGTTCGGGGATTGTGGCAAATTGCATCTTAAATCAACGCTTTAATTCTGTGCGTAGCTGTTTTCGCAAATACATCAGTGAGCAAATCAACTTGTTTTTGTGAAAGTGTTTGATGGTGTAGGTGCAACATCTGTTTGATCTGCTCGATGGCCTGTTCTAAGGGAATATTGCAAGTGTGCTCGTGTTTGTCTTGGCAGACAAAAGAGGGAATATAGGATGTGTTTGCATGCCTTTGGTTGAGGTAGGAGGCGATGCCTACCACCGTACCTGCTTCTAAATCAACATTGGCTCCAACTTGGCTGTAATCGCCCACGAAACTTCCGCAACCATCCAACAAGGCTTCTGCATAGGCTTCTTGTTCAAAATCCCATACCTGTACGGCTTCCGCATGTGGATAGGTTGTACCAAAGTTTGCCCCTGCAGCAATGTTGCACCACTCCCCTAGTATGGAACGATACAAACTGCTTTGACGTCGTGTGTTGTTGTAACCAAAAAGGATGGAATTGCCTATCGTACCCTGTATGGTACAACCAGGCCCTATGGTTGTACCTTCAAACAGTTCAGTGTGCATCCCAACGTGTACGTCTGAACAGATGGCCAACGGCCCCTTGAGGACAGATCCTTCTGCTATAGATACATTCTTCCCAATGTAAATACAACCTGATTCTGCATTTAATATAGCAGCTTTGATGGACACGCCTTCGTCTATAAAGATTCTTTTTTCGTTATAGATGGCAGTATGATCGTCTAAAATAGGTTTGCTAACCCTACCCTTGGTATACCATTTCCAATCTTTTTCTATCTCTGCAGCATTCAAAAGAAACAAGTCCCATTTGTGCTTTAATTGAACAATTTCTCCACAGAAACATAGATGTGTTTTTTCTGGCTTGGCTATTTCTTCTGCTATGCTTTTCGGAACCTCACTTCCCTCTATGCGAAATGCTATAACCACTCCTTCTACTGAAGTCAGTACTTCTTGGGGCTTTAATTTGGCAATCGCTTCTGCCAATACGCAATCGGGACATATGGTCGCATTGATGTAGAGTGTATCCATAGCAACTCCATGCATATGTTCTAGATGCAGCGAATTACAGGTCAAATAGGAATAAGTGCCGGGCAAATGCCACTTCCATTTCTCTTCTATGGTAGCAATGCCTAACCTTAGTTTAGCAATTGGGCGTGTAAACGTAAATGGTTTTAGGGCAATTCGTGCTTCTGGCAGATCAAATAAGACTACGTTCATAGGTATTATTGTTTACCGTGGGTAAGAAACAGCACCAAGCCATACCCTATCGGAATGAAGTTTCTGGTCTTCAGCTCATACGTTACGATTCTTTTTCTCCGAATTCCTACTTTGATACAAAAATATCAAAAAAATCAAGTATTGTTGCAAGTATTGTTGCAAAAAGGAGGTAGTAAGCACCATGCATTTCCCTCCTTTGCTCAAATATATGTGTTGCATTGCGGACGAAAAGAGCAGCTAGCGATCTGAGGCATACAGCCCCTCATTTCAAGGTGTTATGCTGTAGTGTCTTTTTTCTTGTATTTTTGCTGGAACCGTTCTATTCTACCAGCTGTATCTAGAAAAATCTTTTTGCCTGTATAGAAGGGATGTGACACCGAGCTAACTTCTACTTTTACCAATGGGTATGTTTTTTTATCTTCCCATTCAATGGTTTCCCTGGTATGTATGGTAGAGCGCGTCAAAAACTTGGCACCGCTAGATGTATCCAAAAAAACAACTTCTCTATAAGTTGGGTGAATGTCTTTTTTCATGTATGTAACGAACTTAAAAAAATTGAACCTTCACGAAGTTAAGAAAAAATACACTATATGACATCATTTTTCCTTAGCGCACTTTCAGAACGACAGGACAAGCCTTCTCTTCCTTTCCCCTCTTCGGACCAGTGCTTCTCACCTCCTTTTTCAACCAGTGCTTGATTTTGGGACAATAATAGAGCTGTTGCGTAAGTCCGTAACTTTGCTTTCGATGTAGCAGGCAAGTAGTTTTTTATGGAGTATATGGAAGTTTATGCGGCACTTTTTTCGGCACTTTTTTGTAGTGGAGATCCGTTGTTCCAATTGACCAAGCCGGCAACAAGCTTAAATTTTACTTCGTAACGTTTCCGTTTGTTACGAAACCGATTACCGATAATTTTGAATACCTTAATGGAACGTATTTTATGCTCTATTTGGATACGTTGGCTGGCTAATTGTCGATTATGGGCTTTTTGTGCCTGAGTCAACGGCTTTCCTTTACAGGCTTTATAGGGAATCTCAGCCGCTGCATGACGATGCTGTATGCCTTGATAACCAGAATCTGCTAACAAAGGAACGCCTGGAGGAGGGAATGGTTCTTCTTTAAAGATGGGAAAATCATGCTTACTGCCTGGATAGCTTTTAGATAGAGATACAATGGTGCCCTGGCTATCCGTACGGCGTGCTGTTTTAAAAGGAACGCCCGCCCGGAGAGGGCAGGTGAACTAGGTGCGAGAGCGTATAACGCATTCGGCATCTTCATTCCGATTGAGTATATAATCTCAAAACGGACAACCAGGAAAAGCAATCCAACAGCGCTAAGTTACTTCCTCTGGATCTTCCCACCACAAATTGGTTACATAATACCGAATCATGCTTTCTTCTCCATAGTCGCGTTGTGTGCGTATTTGAAGCACGTAACTAAAGGTATCTCCCGACCAGCGCAAGTCAATTTTATTCCTAAAACTACCATAATATGCCCTTGTCTGATTGATCTTGTTGCTAGAGTTTCCAAAGGCAGATAGGGCAATGGCATGCGTCATGGCATGCAATCCGCGCCCTCGTTTACCAACCTTTGCTATGACTTCAAATGCATGACAGGCATTGAGAGAAGGGGTAATGGCATGCCAATTTCCATCACCCGGCACTTCACCCGACGTATAAGTACCTCTACGTCCATGCATGGCAATGTTTCCTTCTACGGTGAGCTTGTCTACTGGACGGGTGGTACCAATACCTATACAGCCATTTGATTGAATGAAGAGCTTGCTTTCACCCTGTTTGTCTGTAATATTAAGCCCAAAATCTGGGTCATTTTTGGGATATTGCTCAATACTCCACGTAGGCTTAAAATCAGTTATATTGTTGAAAAAAGTCATCAATTTGGACGAACTCCCTTTGGGAGACAGGCTTAACCCATGATCCTGAGAAACAAGCCCATCATCTTGTTTGTGAAACATGGAGTCTATAA
This sequence comes from Amoebophilaceae bacterium, assembly GCA_035299565.1. Classification (GTDB taxonomy): domain Bacteria; phylum Bacteroidota; class Bacteroidia; order Cytophagales; family Amoebophilaceae; genus Cardinium. Next base: position 22,445 of record DATGWI010000112.1, read on the forward strand.
GGTCCTCAAAATCGTGTTCGGTAGGGATAGATCCTTTCTCAAAATTCTTTTTTAACTTGTCTCTACTCGTAATCGCCATGATCTTTTTGGATATATTTTTTGGTTATTAAATAGTGTTCTTCGGAACTTGGGACGAAAACATCTTGGTCTTCATACACGACCGACTCTATGGCTGGTTTTTGCGCCCATGGTCCTATAATAAAGTCCTCTCCAATGGCCATATCACCCAAGCTACCCTTGCGTAACTTAACCCTATCATCAAAGTTATCTACCGCTGAGATGGAATGGCGCTTGGCCGAAACGATAACAGACCAAGGATAGGTAGCGCATAGGCAGCTATCGTACTCGGTGACACGATCTAGTTTTAGATTGGACTTTGTACCCACGTACTTCAATATAGAAAAATTTCCTATTCCTTCTATATAAGGACGGTTGTTGATAAAATCTACCACCTGTGATGTGGGCATGGTACCACCCAATTGAATTCCTTTTGATGGATCCAGCAACCAAGGAGAAAGGAAGTTACGCAAATCTTGCTGCAATGTGTGTAGGTATAGTCCCCTCTCATGTCCAGGCTTAAACCGAACTGTGATGCTTACTTTCATATCTTCGTACACCGGGTTGATGACATCAAATCGTATAAAAGGGGCGCTCACAGATCGGATGTAAGATTTAATTTCTGCCAGCAAGGAAGCAGACGCAAGAGGTAGTTTGTCTAAAGTCATATTTGTTGCCTTGACAATGATGACCAGTGTCACATGACCAGGTCGAATGCTATTTGGAAACCGCTTTACGGTATGATTGAGGCATTGTACACGAAAAACTTCTGGAAATTTTTCCAAAACAAGCCGCTCATAATCCCATGCAGATATGGCCCTATTCTTGTGTCTTAAACGTTCGCTTACCCGCCTATAAAACGCTTGGTGGTTCTCGTATTGCCGTCCATTGAAGGTTTTAAAAGGCTGCACTACGTTTTCAATCCCTTCTATAGGCTCTTGAAGATCTTGTATCGATCGCTCAGGGAGTACCGGAGTAGAAAACACCCCATTTCTATCCAAAATTCTAGATACAGGCGTGGCTTGTACATATACGCCCATAATCGTGGGCAAGGCTTCTATATCACCAAAAAAGCAGGCTTTGATCCAAATCAACCCAGGTGCCATATGGGTATTGTTTTGGGTAGCTTTAGAGGGTAAGTCAAATACGATAATACCAGACTGCGTACATCCATTGGTCCCATCTACTACAATAGATTCTTCCTTAAAAGGAACCCAGACATCTTCCGACAAATACAACCAACAGGGTTTATGTTCTTCTCTATCTGATTCCAAAATGGTTCCTCCAATTTCTATGTGCATGGTTATCGTACTACCGTTGCAATCTGCTATGCCCAAAGCCATAAAGCACGTTTGTGCTTGTTCGACAGGCAAAAATGAAATAGGTACGGCGGTCCTTTTAGGGAATATCTTTGTATAACCGAACGAAGTAATATGAAAAAGATTTGTTGCGTATTGCTGCGTTTCAGACCCAGGAGGAGCCGTTAATACAATCGAATCTACTGCTTCGTAATCTACGGTAATAGACTTTATGCGAGGCGTATAGGGTTCATTACACAATACGGCTGGGCCAGCTTGCTTTTTTTTGATATTTTCCACCAGTACATTACTCATTAAGCTCGGATAAACGGCATGCCCAAATGCTTGCTCCGGTCCGCATAGTTGTAATTTTAGAAAACCAGCGATGGTGTTCGGTGCATAGATCACAACATCTAAGGGATCGTTGGATTTTGTAATGCCCAGTCTCGCTACATCGATGTGGTCAATGGTCCGAAATATATCTAGTTTTTCATTTCCTTTGTTGTTTGCTTTTACAACCTGAAAAAGAGGAACCGTTTGCCTAGCAGGTGCATAAGAAGGGTTCCAATGATGATGGTTCAAATAAGCAATAGAAACCTTGAAGTCCTCGTTGTGCACTTGCGTAGGATATGCTTCATAATAACGTTTGAATCCACCTTCTATAGCAGGCAACTCTTCCCACTTGATGTTTAGCTGTAATTCTGTAAGATTTTTAGAAAATACCTCGCCACTGCCTATGTAAAAACTACTACCTACTTTAGGCAATGGGCCAAATGGTTCAATCAATTGACTGTTATCAATGATACCCAATTGATTTTGTAATATCAACCCTCGATGTCCTTGTACATGTACTTTCAGGTCTACCTTCTCAACCACCAATTCGTTGAACATGGACAACTCCATCAAAGGGGTATCATGTTGCACACCAATAGATAGAGCAGGTGCGTCCATATTCGGAAACCCATCTTGGTCCCCAATCTCCAATTTATCAATAGCAGGAAGATCTGGACACAAACGAATCACAAATGATATGGAATGGGTTTGGGGCAAAAATTCCACGGTTATTTCTTTGTTTTCCACACTAAACCAACCTGTCTGAGTAGTTACCCGTACATGGACAATCGCGGTAAGCTGTTCTGCCAAGTCAGCTAAGCATGCTTCATTGGAACCATTTTCCCTATCAGTATTTTGCCTCAGCAATTGATGGAAGGAACCAGCCGTAAGTTTGCATAGTAGGGTAATGGTACGCATCCCCTCAGAGAGGTAAAACAAAGGAGAAGAGACTACAAAGGCTAGACGCTTGCCTGCTTGCTTCGGTAGGATATGCTTTACACCTGGAGTAGGAAGTAATTGAAAAGGTAAGGTTTCTAGGGCTTCTTCTGTATAAGTAACAGCAGATAACTCCATGGTTTGATCGTGTGCATTGCTATTTTTTTGCGCCAATAACACATTGATTTGTTTAATTTTAGCTTTGTTTACCGTTAGGTCTGTATCTGTCTCAAATAGAATATCTTCTCCATTGATTGGATTTTGGGTGACCAGACGCGTACCTCTGGGAACAAAAGCAAACTCAAATCCTGGACTAAGGTCAAAATGTACGTAAGCTTTATCGGGAGTAGAAGGGTTGTTGTTCAACTTTAAAATATTCCTATAATAGTGATTCAAGGCCCTTTCTGGTACATAATTCAAATGTGCCTCTGCATGATTCAACAGTTGCAAAAAAGCAAACAAAAGCGCTATATGCGGATTTTTATTTTGTGTATGAAGGGTATCAAAATAGTCGTTTGCAGCCAATTCCTTTAACTGATAGACAATTTTAAAAAGTACATCGAAGAAATCATCCAAGCAATCGATGGAGTGTTCTCCGGTTACATTAACGTTTGTTAATGGATCGTAAATAAGCGATCCCTTCAATTCCCATAAAGCAGAACCGGCACACAGTTGATCTACAAAAGCACAAAAATCGTCAAAAGATGGTATATCCTGTTGCTTGCTGTGCTGCAGCAATATTCTATAGACATTGCTGATGTGCATATTCAACTCTTCATGTATCAATACATCCAGCTTGGTACGGATCAGATCGTCATTTGACAGGTTTTTGTGCCAATAGTCTAGCAAAACGAGTATTTCTCGTGCTACTACCAAAATGCCACTCATGTGTGCACCGTCTGCAATACCTGCATCTTGCCGTCGCAAGGTAAGTACAGATTTTTGTATGTTTTTCTTGACCTTATCGATATTGGTATGCAAAATCAACGAACGCATGACCGTGTCATCCTGTTCTAAGAACGTACGCCATACATTTTGGTCTATCTTTTGATTGTTTGTATCATAATAAGCAAGCAGATCGGAATAGAGGTACAAAAATTTCAAGTGGTCGTTAAACTGTCTATTCGTTATCAATTGATCGTTCTCTACTAATTCAGGCAAGAGTCGTTCAGCATTGCAGGTGCCTCCTCTGGCAAACAGAATAGCAAGTTTCTTTTGAATATTCATGACAGGTCGATTATGAACTTTTTCTAAAAATTAAGATATTAAATAATATAGAGACCCCGATAGGGGCCTCCCTTAAATAATCTAATTGAAAAACTTTTCATAAAAAAATAATTCAACTTAAAACATATGCGTATACCATTTTACTTACTAGGGATTTTTGTTTTTATAAGCACAAGTCTTTCCACGCCACATGCTCGTGCGACATTGTGCGACCAAAACAGCACCATCCAAGCCATAAATCCTATGGCTCGTGGCGTTATTGTGCACGTTCAGCAGGCGCTTAGTCTACTGCAACACAGCAAAGCAGAGGGGGAAGATGTGGACCATGAACCACAAAAGCCTTCCGATTCATTAGAAGAGATACTAAAAAAAGACATTGATTCAGAAGGCGTAATGAGCAATATACTGGGTGGTTTGGCCCTTTGCTACAACGCCTTGGCCAACATACTCTTGTATCCTATTTTTTCTTTTTTATTGATTTTGCTCTCCGTAGGTGCTCTTGTCCTTGCTGCTTTTTGGATACAGAAGTTCAAAAAAGAACAACCTATTTCGGTAGCTTGGTTGACTTTCAGCGGACTTTATGTTCTCTTGTACATAGACCTATTTTTGGTCCTCTTTCAGAAAAGCACGGTGCTTTTCTTATTTTTAGAATTAGAGAAAGATTTGATTGTAATGATCCTGGCAGCCTTGATTGGCTACACCGTAGGCAAACACTTTTCGAGCAAAAAATTTGAGGAGCAAGAAATGCCTTAACCGCACCTTCTACCATTAACCCTACCTGTCTAGTTTCACTACGTTATCCCTACTTATTTTATAAAACTACCTGTTATTATAAAGTTGTTCCAATGTGGAAAACTAAAGTTTTCCACATTGGAACAACGCAAAAAGCAGATACAATATAAATTATAGCTTGCTTCTGGTTAACTTTGTTTTCTCCACTAACAAATGTATATACTCAATCGGAATGAAGATGCCTTTTCAGACTCCCTAAAAATTCGTAACATTGTGGCATGAGTACTTGGTTATCTACCGAAGAACTCCGGTTGCTGGAGCTTCGTCATAAAACAGAACGAGATAAGCGGATC
>DATGWI010000113.1:0-50889 GCA_035299565.1 Amoebophilaceae bacterium
GCTGGAACAACGGTTCCTGCAACAGGAAGTGCTACTACCAAACCAATCCAAAGCAGCAGAACTAGCGCATACTACCTCAAAAGCAGCCATAAACCTTTTAAAACAAGCCATGTGCAGCATGCAACCGACAGACCAGCTCGCCGATATCCCTTTGCATATGGGGAATAGCCATCATACGAACCATACACTTGCCCAAAGTGGACTGGGACATGGCAATCAGTATAAAAAATGCGTTAATTTGTAGCGCATTGTTGCTAAAACCAGCAGGCGTTGCAGTATGTGTGTATATGGTAGACGGGTTGCATCAGTCTGCAGCCTGGACACAGTGGCACATGAAAATATTGATTTTAAGAGAATTTCAACTCACATACCTGTGTCTCCTGCCTTTTGAAAATAACCCACCGCATTAACGGTAAAGTTTTTGCGTGGCATCCATTGAAAGTCATTTTCATCATTTTTTTGATGTACTTCAATAGCTGCTTCGGTAATATTGCGTTTTACAGAGTCACATTTTAAGCCTATAAGCACCTTTTTATGACAGGTGCCATATGGCATGCTATAATCTTTGCTATATATTTGCTCCAGCGCGTAGGAGGTTGGTTTGTCTACTTTTAACTCAAAGAGGTAAATCGTTCTTTGATCGTCATATTGGTCCTCCATAACGATATCTGTACGGCCACTGCCACTATCCCTTTCAGAACTAGCTTGCGTATCATCGGTAGTATGAAAAGCACCATTCAGAAAGGAATATAAAGCACCCTGAAAGCTCCTTTCTGTTTTATCCAAGAAACGGTAACCCGCTTTAGCCAAACAATCGCTTCGAATCACGTTAAGAAAAGCAACCCATGCTTCTTTTCTTAAAGAGGCTAGCATAGAGGTGCTACAGGCTTTTCCTGCTTCTTGTTGTTTTTGAGCTATAAAATCAGCTAATATAAGTTTTAAAGCAGATTTTACTTCTTGGTTGGGAAATTTTAAATAGTAGTCCGTTGCATTTTTATCTATGCTGCCATCCTTGGTGTATCCATCAGGATCTAGGGTAAGATAACCGGTTTGGTACATAAGCGGAAGTATGGGCATGGTATGGAGGTCGCCTGAAACAGATTCGAAGGAGGATTGATTTATTATAAAATTGCCTGTATCCCAGTCTATATTGAATCTGTTGATGTTCCTCCTCATTTGTTCAATTAAGATAGCCGGATTGCCTCTATTAAACCAATAGTTGCCAAATTTTTTCTCATCAAAAAATTTTAATATAGAATCTGGATTATACATCCGTTTGATTCCCTTATTTCTGCTAAAACAATAGCCATTATAATAATCTTTTAGCTCTTGCTTTAATTGTTGATCTATATAACTGTCTTCTTTATCCCAATTTTCCTTTAGGTTTGTTATGACCTCATTGATAGTTTCCTGTTTGTCTTTAAAAAATAGCTTTTCAACATCTTCTTCTGTATAGCCCAACATGGCCGCATAATCCTCATGTAATGATATATCATTGGCCGAGTTAGCGCCCGAAGTAAGTCCAGATAAGTGAAATTTAGTGACACCCGTTATAAAAATAAATTTACAATCCTGCTGACGGCTTTTTAAAACTTTAAAAAATGAACTAAGCATATTAAGCACCTCTTCATACTGCTCTTTTTCGCAATAAATTAACGGACTGTCGTATTCATCGATCAAAATAATAGGCTGTGGTTCATAACCGTCTCCTAGATTTTTTAATGCGTTAATTAACTTTTCTAAGGTGCCTTCTACGGTTGGTTCACCTATAATAGGATCTATTTCAGTTCTATCTATAGTATGATTTTTAGCAAAGGTATATAATAGATCTATTAAGTTGTTTTGTAGTTTTGCTAGGCTATCCTTAGCCAGCTTCGAGAAATCCAACCGAATAACGGGATATTTTTTCCACTGATAGGTTTGATCTTCATAAATAGTACACTCTTTAAACAATTCCTTATTGCCTTTTGCGATTTGGTTTATGGTATCTAGGAGGAGGGATTTACCAAATCTACGGGGCCTGATAAAGAAATAATAGATTCCATTCGTCTTAAAGAGTTTGGTGATATAAGTCGTTTTATCAGCATACAACCTTTGTGTGATCATCTCTTTGACATCAGGACTTCCAACAGGAATGTAGCTATTTGGCATAACCATTCCTATCTGTTGCTCCCTGTCTACTCCTTTATCTTCTGTTTGATCTACCATATTCTATTGTTTTATACGCGCCCGAAAGGTAAGTTTTGTTGCTAACATATCAAAAATATAGTTAAGAAACATAATCTTGCATACAAACAAAGAAGCCGCAACACATACCGTAGCTGCTATTTGTATACAAACAGCTCTTACTAGATTTTCTTTCCCCTTTTGCTTGGACCCTTTATGTTACAAATGGTCTATTAGAGCTGTTGCGTAAGTCCTAAAAAATCCCAAGTTTTCAAATTTGGGGTCTCCAGATATCACTTGAGTTGAGATCTCCTGTTAGAAGCGTTTATAGTTTATACCAAATCAATTTCAAGTTGCGGGTTCCGATCTGGTCCGTACTGGAAAACGCGCCTTTGAAAAAAGGAGTGCATAGAAAGCATGCTATTGCTTTCCACCTCCTTTTTTCAATCAGCGCTTGATTTTCGTATTTTTGTGTATCCAAACAAAAGTACAAAGGAAAAGGGTCGTTTCGTAGGGACGCAATCCCGCATCTTCATTTCACTTTAGTATAGCGCATTTTTTAATTAAATTTGATGGTAGAACCTAAAAAGCTGAAAAATAATTCACACAGTTAAGTGGACAGACCCCATCCTTGTGAAATTTTACAAAGAAGCTATTGTTTTTAAAAACATCTACTAATTATTGATTATGAGAAAAATACAAAATACAAGCTTTTACCATATGGTATATTTGTATGAGTGGTACGATACCCCTCTTGCTTTTAGACACCATACTTCCCGACCACTCTGTTTGCCAGAGGTTGTCACCCGTGTGGAACCTCCTGAATAAATTTGTACCCGTTTCACCATTTGAACATTAGACAACACATGCCCGATGATGTTCCTCCAAAGGAAGACAAAACACTTGGTACCTTTGCCGTCGCCATGATAGGCGTCTCTGCTATGTTTACCTTACGCACCCTTCCTGCTCTTGCAGACACTGGTTATCAATCCATATTCTTTTTTGGATTGGCCGTATTGTTCTTTTTTATACCTATTTCTTTGGCCTGTGCCGAACTGGGCGCTCAGTTTCCCACCCAAGGTGGCATATACATCTGGATCAGCCAAGCATTTGGGGTACGGACTGGTTTTTTAGCCTCCTGGTTGGAATGGCTTAACAACACACTGTATGTTACGTTGCTTTTATGTTTCATGGTTGTAATATGCAATCACATATGTGGCCATGTATTCCACACTGCCTTAACCGGTTTGCAACAACTTGCATTGATGTTGCTATTTCTTTGGGGAACAACTGTTTTAAATTTTTTTCCGCTGAAATACTCCAGCTTGTTTAGCGGCCTGGGAACCATTTTAGGATCTGTCATTCCTGCCATTGTTTTGATTGGACTGGGAGCCTATTCCTTAGCCAACGCGCAAAGCTATTTACGCACTCCCACTACATTGCTTCCTAGTTTTAGCTTAAACAATGCAGCAAAGTTTTCATTGACCACATCCATTTTTACAGGCATAGAAGCCACCTCTTACTACATTCCCAATACCAAAAATCCCCGCAAAACCTATCCCAAAGCCATGCTCTTGGCTGCTGTTGTGATGTGTGCTTTGTTTGCACTCTGCACCCTATCCATTGCTTCCTTGGTTGCCCCTCACGAACTAAATGTTCTAGAAGGCAGCATTCAAGCCATGGAGTTCCTGACGAATAGACCAATGCTATGTATCCTAGAAACAATGATGCTGATTGGCATCGCAAGTGTTTTGAATACCTGGGTGATTTCTCCCTTGAAGGGCTTAATGATAGCGAGCAAAAAAGGATTTCTGCCAAATAGTCTTGTTAAATACAACAGATATGGCTCTCCCCAACGCCTGCTTGTACTCCAAGGGATATTGGTTAGCTTTATGGTAATTATATTTATTTTTGTAAACGCAAATCAGGCTTCTTTTTGGTTTATTGAAATTGTAGGTATGCAGTTATTGATGATTATGTATCTTTTGGTCTTTGGAGCTTGTGTGAAGCTCCATTTAAAAAAAGCAACACACAAATACGATGGGTACCGAATACCTGGTGGGAAACCGGTCTTTTTAAGCATTATTGCATTGGGGATATTTAGCTGCCTAACCTCTATGGTACTGGGCCTTGCCAAGCCAGAAGGAACTGCAACGATCCATATTTCTGCGCAACAGTATGCTTGGATGGTTGCAGTGTCCACGTTGGTTATGTTGATACCTCCGTTGTTTTTATCTGCTCGACGCAACCTTCCAGAAAAGCCTTGTTCTCAACGGACAGCTTGCTTTATTACAAGCTGCTTGGGGTGGAAAATACAAAACATCACCCCGCCCGAGGCATGTAAAAAAGCAGTGGTACTACTGGCTCCGCATACAAGCAATTGGGATTTTATATATGGCATGTTGTTTAAATTTAGCTACCCAACCATACCCATCCGATTTGCAATCAAAAAAGAGGTTATGTTTTTTCCACTCTCGTGCCTTATGAAAGCATTAGGAGCCATTCCAATTGCCAGACGTACAACAGCAACCACGCATGCTAAAAGACCACACATGGTCTCTGTTATGGCAGATATGTTGCGTGCAACAGACGAACTTTTTCTACTGATTGCTCCAGAAGGAACGAGAAGCTATGCCCCACGTTGGAAAACAGGCTTCTATAGAGTGGCCGAAGCCGCCAATGTGCCCATCATTCTGGGCTATATCAACTACGCTAAAAAAGAAATGGGGCTGGGTCCTTTGTTCTACCCCACAGGTGATATAGAGAAAGATACACAAACCATACAAGACTTTTACCGAAGCATACCCGGTAAGTATCCTGAAAAAGGCGTCCGATAGGGGTTGCCTTCATACCAAAGGGCTTGTGCCATTGTTGTATGCATGTGTAACGGTTTCTGCCAATCTGTCATTGCAAAAGATTGGCAAACAATTTGCATGCAATAACAACGTAAGGCCCGTGGGGTATGCAACGGTTGTTTAATTTTTAAACTCTATTTGAACAAAATAATGAAACCATACAACACAAATGAGCCAAAAAGTGGCTGCTGTAGCCAGCAGCACACAAAGCATCCATCAGGCTGCTGCAGCGAGCAAAAGAACCCGTATGAACCAAACCATGGTCGAACAGATGCCGTCGATATGGAGGATAGCTGTTGTGGTGGAGGGTGTTGCATGAACGAACCTATGGGCGCAGTAGACGCCGAATGCCACCACCAAGAAGCAACAGAGGAAGAACTTGTTGAACCTTCCGTGCAGGAAGTAATACAAGCTATTGAAAAAAAGCTTCTGGAATCCAACGATAAATATGTAAGGCTCTATGCTGAGTTTGATAACTTTAAAAAACGTACCGCAAAAGAACGTATCGCACTGACAACCCATGCAAACGAAAAAACACTTCGAGAGCTATTGCCCATTGTAGATGATTTTGAACGGAGTATAGCTGCTTGGCAACAAAGCCAAGATGCAGTGCAAGAAGCCATGCAGGTAGGCATGCAATACATTTACGACAAGTTGCTGGCTTTCCTGAAGAAATATGGCGTAGAACCCATGGCCCTAGAAGCTGGACATGCGTTTGATACGGACTTTCATGAAGCCATTATGCAAAAACCAGCTGAATCTCCAGAGATGCAAGGAAAAATTAGTAGTGTAATTGAAAAAGGCTATTTGATCAATGGAAATGTGTTACGGTGTGCTAAAGTTGTAATTGGTTTATAATGGAAAACGATTTTTATACAGTCCTAGGGGTAGAAAAAAACGCCACAGCAAACGAAATCAAAAAGGCATATCGAAAGATGGCCATGCAGTACCATCCCGATAAAAATCCAGGCAATAAAGCGGCTGAGGAAAAGTTTAAAGCTGCTGCACAAGCCTATGAGGTATTGAGCGATCCTGAGAAACGGGCACGGTACGATCAATTTGGAGCGGATGCATTTCGGAATGGAAATGGAGGCGGTGGAGGCCATCATGCCCACTTTTACGAAGATTTTAACGACCTGTTTAACTATTCCTTTGGCTCTTTTTTTGGTGGAGGTAATAGACGGACGCATGTCAAAGTGGGGCAAGATTTGCGCATACGGATCACGATTAGCCTAAAAGAGGCTGCACAAGGTGGTGAAAAAAAGGTAAAGGTCAAACGCTATGTGCGTTGTGATACGTGCAATGGAAATGGCACAGCCCCCGGTACAGAATTAGAAAATTGCTTCAACTGCCAAGGTTCTGGTAAAATGCGTAAAGTAACCTCCACCGTCTTGGGGGATATGGTCACCATGAACAATTGTTCAAATTGCTTTGGAACTGGTAAGCAACCAAAAAAGCCATGTCTCGATTGCCGAGGAGAAGGACGCAGAAACATCGAAGAACTTATTTCCTTTCAACTACCTGCAGGTATGCAAGCGGGTATGGAAATGGCATTGAAAGAAAAAGGAAACGTACCCATACGAGGTGGTTTTGCAGGCAACCTGATTATTCAGGTTAATGAAGATGATGATGAGGTATTCAAACGCGAAGGCATCAACATTTGGTATGTGTTGCACATCAGCTTTATAGATGCTACACTGGGTTGTGAGATGGCTGTGCCTACCGTATACGGTGAAGTACGCGTAAAGGTTCCAGCAGGGACCCAAAGTGGCAGGGTGCTTAAATTAAAAGGCAAAGGAATACCTGATGTAAATGCATATGGCGTAAAAGGAGATCAGTTGATTTTGGTACAAATTTGGACCCCACAAACAACAACCAAAGAAGAAAAAGAGCTCTTGCTTTCACTCCAAAAGGAAGCTAACTTTATCCCAAATCCAAATAAGAAAGACCAAAGCTTTTTTGAACGCATTAAGTCTTTCTTTACATAAAGCAGGATGTTTCACTTGAGTACTGGATTGTACATTTCCATGCACTCCTTTTTTCAATCAGCGCTTGATTTCTTGGTACTTTTGTCTTGGTACAAAAGTACCAAGAAAGAAGGACCGTGTCGTAGGGGCGCAATCCCGCATCTTCATTCCTATAGCGTATATACCAAATCAATTTCAAGTTGCGGGTTCCCATCTGGTCCGTACTGGAAAACGCGCCTTTGAAACAAGGAGTGCATAGAAAGCGTACCATCGCTTTCCACCTCCTTTTTTCGATCAGCGCTTGGTTTTTATACTTTTGTGTATCCAAACAAAGGTACAAAGGAAAAAGGGTCGTTTCGTAGGGACGCAATCCCGCATCTTCATTTTAATTGAGTATAGTATAAAAACGGTTTTTGTAAAATTGACAAACTTTTATCATGAGCCAATTTGTTGTTTCTGCTCGGAAATACCGTCCCATTAGCTTTAAAGATGTCGTTAGCCAAGCGCACATCACTACTACCTTACAAAATGCATTGGCAAACAAACAGCTTGCACATTCGTTTCTCTTTTGCGGTCCACGCGGAGTAGGCAAAACCACCTGTGCCCGCATCTTGGCCAAAGCCATCAATTGTTTGGGGCTGACAGAAACCATCGAACCGTGCAACAGCTGTGCACATTGCATTAGCTTTCAGACGAATAGTTCTATGAATGTCTATGAGTTGGATGCTGCTTCCAATAATTCCGTAGAAGATATTCGAGAATTGGTCGATCAAGTACGGTATGCGCCTCAATTGGGTAAATACAAGGTCTATATCATAGATGAGGTACATATGCTATCGAATGCAGCATTCAATGCTTTTTTGAAAACCTTAGAAGAACCACCCAGTTATGCCTTGTTTATTTTAGCTACTACGGAACGGAATAAAGTATTGCCCACGATTGTATCTCGTTGTCAAACCTTTCATTTCAACCGAATCAAAATAGAAAATATCGTTGATCAACTACAAACGATTGCTACGCAAGAGGCAATTGCATGCGAGTTGCCTGCCTTGCAACTCATTGCACAACAAGCAGAAGGTGCGATGCGGGATGCACTTTCGATGTTTGATTTAATCCACACGTCTGTCGGCATAGGCAATACCGTTACCTATGCGCTTGCCCGAGACCACTTAAACCTATTGGACGAAGCATGTTACTTCCAAGCAACCGATGCCTTCTTACAAGGGAATGTTGCAGCTGTGCTTACGTTATTGGACAGTATCTTACGACAAGGCTTTAACGGACATGCGTTCGTAGTAGGATTAGGCGAACATTTGCGCAACATATTGGTATGCAAAGATCCTGTAACCATTCCCTTATTGGAAGTGACGGACAACCTCCGTCCAAACTATGCTGCCTATGCTGCTCAATGCAGCTTGCCTTTCTTGCTGGAAAGCCTCACGCGCATCCAACAATGCGATGCAACATACAAAGCGAGTCAAAACCAACGTCTCCATGTAGAACTATTGCTGATCGACTTGGCTACCAAACACATATCAGTTACTACCCATACCAATCAAACGAATGGGGCCACAGCAATATCCCCCTCTGCTGCTACAACGCCTACTACAACGGCTACCATTCAAACCAAAGAACTGGAACCTTCCGCTCCATCCCTTGGCAAACAAGTAACGGCAGTGGTGCCTACGTTAGAAGCCATCAGAGCCTCTCTATCCAAAAAAGAACCCCAAGCAGATCCAGCAGTAAAAAAAAAAATCTAAATCCACACCCAGTACCAGTACCCCTATCCCCAGAACGCATACAAAGTTTTCTTGTAACCTATGGCGAAAAGTTAAAGGAGGCCGGGAACGCAGCGGGTTATCAACTCTTGAATCAGCCCGTACAAATAGAAGGTTCATTGATTATCATACCTTTGCTCAATCGGGTGCAAGAAACACTTTTGCAAAACATCAAAGAAGAACTGATAGCCATTTTGCGCGAAACATTCAACCGTTCGGATATCCAAATCCAAACGACCTTTGTCCAACAACCGCAAGCCAGAAAACCTTATACCGATCAAGAGAAATTGCTTTTTTTGAGTAAAAAAAATAGCGCCATAGCCTTGCTTCAAGAACGATTGTTGCTGGAAGTAGCTTATTGAAGCTTCTGGTTTTAGTCTAACGTCGGAGGCAGTATGCCATTTAGCAAATTTTTTATATATTTATTTGAATGGCCTCCTTTTTTTCCTTTTCCCTTAAAGCATAATATATTTGACAATAAAGCAATGGGAAACAAAATACCGTAGTATAGAATAGCATATGATTGGACTCCAATACATAAGAGAAGTATTCAACAGCCTCCGCGCCCATAAGGCACGTACGATTTTTACAGGATTTGGAATCCTTTGGGCGATGATGATTCTTGTACTACTGCAAGCTGCTGGCACAGCGTATTACAAAGGAAGTATCAAGAAGCTCCATGCCTATGGCAAAAACAACTTATGGATTCATCCAGGTTATCTGCCAACGGGTGAATGTGTCCACCTTACGGAGTGCTTAGCAGACCAGTTAGCAGAAAGCGTGCCTGTTTTTGAGCAAATCATGCCTATTTTTTCGCGTATCCATAGGATTGCCTATGGAGATACCACCTACACAAGCCAGATTTTAGGCGTACGCATGGGATACGAAACCATGAGTAATTTAACCCTAGTAGAAGGAAGGCTGCTTACGCACCGCGACTGGAACGAAGCACTTCCTGTTTGTCTATTGAACTCCAGAGCCAAATACGAACTCTTTGGCAAAGATGTTGCAATTGGTCAAACCATCTTATTAGAAGGTACGTTCCTTACCGTGGTTGGTGTATTTGAAGCCATGGGTGGATCGAATAACCAAAAAGTGATCATCTCTGGCGCATTGTTCAAACAGTTGTTCCCGCAAAACAGCACTACGATCATTCACCATATTGCATCTACGCTACGGCCCAAGGCCGATGCTGTAAAAACAGAAACAGCCATTCGTGCCTATTTTGCCAAGCAACTCGGTTTTGACGCAGCATACAAACGCGCACTTTGGATCAACAGTACGGCCACAAGGGGTCGTTCGTTTCAGAATTTTTTCAATGTCCTTAAGGGATTCGTCTGGTTTGTAGGCGGTTGTTTTTTGATCAGTGGCATCGTAGGCATCGGTAATATGATGTTGGTCGTAGTAAAGGAACGTACGCAAGAACTTGCCATTCGAAAAGTGTTGGGCGCTGGCACGCGACACATCATCGGATTAATTTTATCCGAATCGATTGTTATTAGCATGATTTCTGGTATATTCGGAATAGGTATTGGACTGTCCATCGTTCAGGGCATCAATGCATTACTCTTGCCTCTGCTGGAACAACACCAGATCGCCCATTTTGAATTCCAAGGGGTAGATGCCTGCGTTGCTCTAGGCGCTCTGTTGGTTTCTGGCTGCTTGGCAGGGATGATTCCAGCAAAAAGAGCCGTACAAATTGCACCCGTAAATGCTTTAAATAACGAATAAAATGCGCATGACAACCAAACTTTTGCTTCTTTCTTGCCTCCTTGCAGGAGCTTTTTTTGCCTATTCGAAGGGATATATCCCTATGGAGGTCTTTCGACGTGCCCCTCAAAAGACATTCCAAACAGAACCGGTGCAACGCAGAACCATTTTGCGTAAAAAGGTTTTCTCTGGAAATTTAACACCACGCAAAGAGATTAAAGTAGAAGCCCACATTACTGGAGTGGTCGAAAAATTACTTGTACAACCAGGTGATTGTGTACAACCAGGAAAAGACCTCGCACGCATTGCCATCCAACCCGATGCCCAAGCAGTAGAAAAGGCAAAACATGAATTACAGCTTGCTTCCATTGCACTCAAACAGGCCAGGACAAGCCATATGAGAAACAAACAACTTTTTGCCAAAAAGATGCTTGCTAAGTCTGATTACGACACCACATTGGCCGATTTCGAAAAAGCCAAGCAAAATTTTGAAACAGCTCAGAAACAAGTACAAATTGTACAGCATGGATACATCAAAGGAAACAATATCAATGGCAACCTGATCAAAGCTACCAGCAAAGGGACGATCTTAGAACTTCCCGTGAAAGAAGGAGGGGCTGTCAAAGGTGTAAGCAACCAAGCTTCGGGTACGGTAGTGGCCGTTATAGCCGATATGGATGATTTTTTATTTAAAGCATATGTAAGCGAACTCGACGTCGTGCATCTGTCCAAAGGCATGTCGTTTGATATTGCTTTGAATGCAGACAACAAGAAAAAGTTTCGCGTTGTCCTAACCAAAATTGCACCCAAAGCAAGTGAGAAAGTACTTGAAAAAGGAGAAGTAAAATTTGAAATAGAAGGATTGATTAAAAGCCCTAAAAGTGCAAAAAAATTCCTTCGAGTAGGTTATTTGGCGCTTGCAGAAGTAACCGTACAGAAAGCCACCAATGTCCTAGCTGTTCCAGAAAAATACATTCAGTCCGAAGGTAAAGATTATTTTGTATGGTGCTTAGAAGCAGGTCAAAAAGTCAAAAAAAACGTTGTCTTAGGGCTTTCGGATGGTTTGTATGCAGAAGCAAAAAAAGGATTGAATGAGAAAGACCAACTGATTGTAGAAGAATAATATGATTCGGATTGAGAATCTATATAAGATATACCAAAACGGGAGTACCAGTCGTTCGGTACTCAATGGCATAAACTTTTTTCTTGAAAAAGGGGATCTGGTTGCGCTTATGGGCCAATCGGGTGCTGGAAAATCTACGCTTTTAAATATTATTGGCATACTAGACCAGTACGACAGTGGGGACTACTATTTAAACGGTGTTCCTATAAAAAACTTGTCTGCTCAGCAGGCCAGCAGGTATAGAAGCCAGTTAATTGGATTTATTTTTCAACGTTTTCACCTTATCCCATTTAAGACTGCTTTGGAAAATGTAGCCCTGCCGCTGTATTACCAAGGGGTAGACCGGAAAGAACGCTACAAACGAGCACATGCTATGCTGCACCGAATAGGTTTGGGAGCACATGTACACCACCAACCAAACGCTCTTTCTGGAGGCCAACAACAAAGAGTTGCCATTGCACGGGCCCTGGTAACAGCTCCTCCCCTGATTTTAGCAGACGAACCAACAGGGGCATTGGATAGCAGTACTTCACACGAAATCATGTCCCTACTAAAAGAAATGAATAAGGCAGGCAACACCATTTTAATTGTGACCCATTCTTCGCAGGTAGCGCGCCAATGCAACAGTATTCAAGAAATTATAGATGGGAAAATTATTCAATAAATCAGTAATTAAATTTAATTTCAATGAAAAAATGGACTCAAATCGTACGTGTAGGCTTGCTGATGGGTGTCGCTTGCCTACAGTCTACTCGTAAAATATATGCCCACCAGAAACCGATAACGTTACAGGAAGCGCTTGCGCATGTGGTGAAAAAAAACGTAGACATAAGTATTGCTAAGCATACAGCAAAAGCAGGGTTAATTTCCAATAAGATGGCTAATTTTAATACCTGGATGCCTAAGGCCCGTGTTGTTCTCGAAGACCAACTGGCATGGATCAACGGAAGTAAAAAACATGCCTGTCGGCTCGATCCAATCATTGCCTTGGAATGGGAATTGGGTCAGTTTTCAAACAAGGTGTTTGATACCCTTATCCGAAAAACAGATAATACATTGCACCAACTCAGGACAACAAAGGTGATGGCAGAAAAGGAACGGGAAACCGTAAACGCTTACTATGCATTGGCATTGGAACAAAAGAAAAATGAACACGCACATACTGCAATTCAAATTGCTACCAGTGGCCTCAAAGCTCAAGCACAACGGTTGAAATTAGGGCTGATCTCCTCACTGGATCATATGCATGCAGGCATAGCCCTCAAAGAGGCTCAATTAACTGCTTTAAAACAACGAGAAGCCCTTAAAACAACGCGCCGAGCATTTAATTTGCTTTTGCAAATACCATTAAACGAGGCCACCGTAGTCGAAACAAAGGTAGCCATGAAGCCTCTATCCAGTAGGAAGTTGGATACCCAAACAAAAACCCCAAATTGGGATACGGTTATAAAGGAACAAGAACTCAAAATAGCTTCACAACAACTCAAAAAAGCAAAATGCATGCCGCTTGCTTGTATCAACTTATCGGGTATCTTGCGTTCAGATGGGTATACCTATCCGTGGGGTAGTAACATCATAGAGCAAACGAGCAAGCACTCCGCAGGGATGGGGTTAACCCTAACGGTTGATTTAGGCACGTTCCTACTATGGCCTGCCCAAATAAAAGTAGCCCGAATAGCGTTTGACAGGGCAAGCATGGCATTGGAAAAACAACAAGAAACAACAGAAGGAGACATGGAAAACAAACGCTGGAACTACCGTCAAGCCATAGCAGTACATAAAATTGCGGTTGAACAGCTCAAGCTCAACAAACAAAAGTTAGCGCTCGTCAAGGAACAATACCGCCTCAAGCAAACAGAATTTCTCAAATTGCAAAAGGCACAAGCAGCTGTACAAGAAGTAGAAATCACATTGATACAGGCAGCCTTTGAAATAAAAAAAGCAGAATATGAACTTTATCCATGTTCCTTGGCTCGTTAAAAATAAGCCAAGGCGTATATGCTTAACCCTATTGGGTCTCCTCTGCACCGTTTGCCCTATTGCTTCGGTAGTGGCTAAAAAACAGAGGGTTTCTATATCATGGAAGCAGGTAACAAAAGGATGTTACGAAGAACAGCTGGAGATGCATAGGGAACCCCTTAGGAAGTATAAGCAACAAGCCTCCTCTCCCCCCAGACAGGTTCCTAACGGGATATCGTTGGACCAAACAAGCATCCTAGACCAGCTGTTGGCCCAACGGAAAAGGGCCTATGAACGCCTTGGTCTATTCAAAGGATATACCGTACAAGTGTACATGGGGAGCAGCAGAAAAGCAGCCTTACAAGCACAAGAAAAAGCCCTTCTGCTTCAGTCAACCTATGTGCCAGAGCTGTCTTACCGTCAACCATACTATATGGTCCGTCTGGGATTTTTTCCCAACAAATTAGAAGCTTATGCAGTCTATTTAGCACTCGTTACAAAAATATCTGGTGCCATGATACGGCCTTATACCATTGCTAGAGCGCTCTATTTACAAGACCTCCTTGGAGAGATACCTACAGATGGAGAAGGGGAAAGATAGCATAGCATTCGGTCCTTGTATTGGATGCATACAAAAAAACGAGTGTTTGATGAAAATCAAACACTCGTTCTAATTAACACAATTACATGTCTACTGATTATTAGCACGCTCTTCATCAGAATGCGCGTTGGAATTGGAATTTCCAACACTTTTAAGATCATTATCACCCCTTATTAAGCCTTAGCAATAGCCTCTTCAGCAGCCTTCTGAGCTTTTTTAGTTGCCTCATAACCATCCTGAAGATTTGTCACAGATTCTCTCAGAGAAGCCCACCCCGCTTCCAGTGTACCCAGATCATGCGGAGCTTCCTGAGCTTCCAGCAGGCTCTGCTTAGCCTTCTTAACCTCTTTGCCAGCTTCCTCCAGGGTCTCATTAGCCTCAGCAGCATATCTCGAAGCTGCTGTGAGTGTACGGTTATTGTCTGTTCTAGAGCAACTAGCTGATAAGGCAAGTACCAGAAAAGTACCACAAAGGGTTTTTAAGCAGGCAATTGGTGTATTTTTTTTTCATATACATTATTCAATTAAATATGTAAGATACCTACCATTACGTATGTATTGTCATTTCCATTTCTTTGTGTCAATGTTTTATTTCTGTTCTTTTACGCTCTTCCTTCAAATTTAAGAAAACCTATCCTTTCTTCAAAAAAATTGATATTGCTCATGTAGCATACCAGTTGACCAGCCGCTGCCCCCATTTGCAAACACACCCGACAAACTTAAATATAGATCTACAAGCAGCTATGTCCTATAGCTTTTGTAGATTTTTACACGTTTTGTACCACTTTAGCTGTCCATATATGGACACAATGATCAGCGAGAATTGGAGAATGGCCAGGATGATTGAACCTGCTTGGTAACAAGCTATCGACAGACAGGTATACCGCAGAAATGCGATCACCCACCGCTCTACTTTTTTATGGGCCATCATCCATTTCTCAAGCAATCCCACAAAAAAATAACAGGCATCAAAACAAACCACTCGGATGGGATGCGGTGTATACTTGCTCGCTAGGAAACTCCAGATCCCTATACCAAAAACCATTAGAAAACTGGCACAAAGCAGGACTTTTCTGGAAGTGCGCGTCACTTGAATGGGAGCACGAGAAGCACTTCCTTTCCATTGTACATATGCATAACTGTTGATCAACAAGCCCAATACGCTATGCGCTACTTTGCCGTATAGGTTTCGCAAAGCATAGACATATATATTGGTACACAAAACTGGGTAAGCCAAAATCCGAGCCCATATGTTCTGTCGGGCATCTAGGATATGTGCTACAAGCGATAAGAGTGCTAATATAATTTCGAAAGTCTTTTGATGATGCATGCAAATAGTACGTTTATAATGTTAACTGGGTTTGGGATTATATAAATTTATTGTTCTGTAAATCAATTAATTTTTACATATGCCAACGCAAATTCGGGATTAGAAATATGAAGCACATATGTGGTTTACAGGAGTATAATATAAGTAACGGACATTCAAGATGAATCCATACAAAAAGATGGTATAATAAGAGCTCCTTTGTATTTTTAAATTCGTGTATTTAAAAGAATCAATCAAAAAAGGAGTTAACTACGAATATAGGAAAATTAGTAGAGTCCTTCTACACGATTGCTGAATTTTTAAAAGAATTTATGCCATACATGGAAAAACGCTGTCTTCCAGACTTAACATCTAAAAAACCAACGAGAACAGGTTCCTAAAACTTGAGTAAAATCATACGGTTGCACCGTTTTGGCACTTAATCCTCTACCATCGCTATAGCAGCCACGCTTACTGCACTTGCTCCTTGCTCCAACAGCGTCTGTGCACAAGCGACCAAAGTCGCTCCTGTAGTGAGGATATCGTCTACGAGCAAGAGATGTTTTTGAGCAATCAACCCCGGTTGTTCTACTTTAAAAGCATCTTTTACGTTTAGCATACGTTCTGCTTGGTTTTTCCGTGTCTGAGAAGGGGTATTTCTGACACGCTTGATGCAATCCAGATACAGGGGCAATTCCAGTACGGTGGCAAGCCCTTGGGCAAAAAAATCACTTTGATTGTACCCACGTTCGTACAACCGTTTTGGATGCAAAGGAATGGGTATGATGGCATCTGTATTTTCTGCTATAGGGCTATTTTTCAGTATATTTCCATAGTAATTTCCCAGCAGTTCGCCTATTTTAGGCTGATTTTTATACTTCATGGCAAAAAGCACTTGTTCCAGTAGACTTTTCTTTTTCAGGCTATACAATGCAACACCATATACAAGGGTCGTTTTTCCTATAAAGCGTCGTGTAACCGGATTTTCTGCTAAGGTATGGGAATCGGTTTCTGGAAAAGAACCAAAGCAAAACGTACAAACCAATGTTTCACCATGTACCAATTTCTTTTTGCAACCAGCACACATAGGTGGAAAAAGAAAATTGAAAAAGCCCGTTAAGAAACGTTTCATGGGAATAGCGAAATTAGTATCGGATGCTTACATACAAAATTACGGAGCAATCAGCTCCCTCTTCCTTCAAAGAATTAAATACATCATTGATTGAAAAAAGGAGATGGAAAGCAATAGCATGCTTTCTATGCACTCCTTTTTTCAAAGGGCGCAAGGGCAGTACGGACCAGATGGGAACCCGTATCTTGATTCCGATCGAGTAATACCCAAAATGAAGATGCGGATTTTAGGACCTGAAAATTATCGTTAATTCTGGTATCCATTTTGGGCAACAACTTAAAAAGAAGGAAAAACGTGCCGAACAAATCAAATGCAGTGGCAATACAAATGTTACAGCAACGTTCGAGATAATATAGTAACTTCATGGCCCTTATATAGGTCTGTCCCGATTGCTTCCCAGCCCTCCATCGTGTAGTAATCCATCAATCTATCTTCCACGATAAAAAGGTACAATTTTTTGAAACCGATGCTTTTGGCTCTATCCTGTACTGCTCGCAACAACAACTTGCCAATACCTTGTCCCTGATATGCTTGGACTATACACAGATCTGCAACCCATGGTGTGCAATCGGATGGTATGCCATCGTTGATTTCCAACGAACACATTCCAATAGGCCTTCCCTGGCTCACAGCAACACATGCAAATGGAAATATTTGGTTCAGCAATGCACTATACCAAGTGATGACTTCTTGGATAGGAGTCTCTGGCCATTTTTGTCCAAAAACTTCAATCCATATTTGAGCCAATCTAGGAACGTACCATGGGCGTTCGTTTAACAAAACAATTTCAATATTTTCTTCCATATCTCCTCCTAAAGGAAAACGTTGTATGGTATCAAACCTTCCATCAGACGCATCGAGGCAAAGGGTCGTAGGGCTCATTTCCCATTTCTAAACAATTTTTGCTTGATTTGTTGTAAATAGCTATTCCTTTTGTCTACTTGCTCTTTTTGAGTCAAGCCAAACCAGATTTCTCCAAGGGTTTCTTTTATAAAATCGCTCCAAGTGATCCACCAAAAATTAACACTAATAGAAGGCGTTAACGAACGGATATCGTGCCACCAGCCTTGGGGTATATAAAGCACATCCCCCGGTTTTAAAACAGTCTGGAATAGAACTACATCGTTGAACAAAGGATAGGTCTCCAGATCTGGGTTTAATACATCTATATTGCTATAGCCATCGTACCAAGTGCGGTTGATAGGATAACATTTTTCGGATTGATCTGGGTTAATCAAAGTTACAAGTTTTTTACCATATAGTTGCGCAAAAAGATTATGATCTGAATCATAATGCAACTTAGATTTGGTTCCCTGTGGCCCGATCCAAAGGTTTGTAATGGTCAGCAGTTTGGAACTGTAGAAAGCAGGAAAATGCAAACTACGCTGTAATACCGGATAAACTTGCAGTAGATTGCACTGGTTTAGATAACCAGCTTGTATCCCATTTTGCTGAATGGCTTGTATATACTCTTTCAAACTTTGATGGATACAAACGGTTCGAACAGGTCCTTGTAAGCTTCCTGTTAATTCTTCTTTTATTTGAATGGAAACCATATTTGTGCCATATGCTTTTTCAAAAAAACCTAAATCCCATTCACTAGCCTCCCAAGATTGGGCCAAGCCTTTGAAGATAACAGGTCTGCGTTTATAATACGTGTCCCTAAACTCGGTTTTCGATTTGGGTAACGAAGCAATAGGGATCTCTTGCACAACGATTTTTGCAAGAGTGGTGTGTACAAGCATGCATTGCACAACACATATCCATAGATAGCGTTTCATCCGAAATAGATCGTTTTGTTGCCAGAAATGGCTAGAAATAGAAATAAATAGAAAAGCGCTTAAGATACGCTTACATTAGAGCTGTTGCGTAAGTCCTAAAAAATAGTCGATGTTAAAATTGGGGGCTTCCAGATATCACTTGACCTAAGATCTCCTATTAGAAGTCCTTATATGAAGCCATATTTTCAGGTATTTTCCAAATTTTCCATAAACCTATGTATTTATGAGTAAAATGACTTACGCAATAGGTCTATTAGAAGGTAAGCATTAGAAGATACACTTGCAAGTCCCTCAGACACCATAATCCTCTAGTAGAGATAACACGAATCCGAGATTATACAATTTTATTTATCTACAAATCAATTTTTTTAAATGCAAGTGGATTATTATGTCCTGCAAAAATTATTATATAAGGAGGTTTAAATATTTGGCAAAGAGGGGAAAAGCAGAGAAGGTCTAGTTCGCGCTGCCCTTGCGCCCTTTGAAAAAAGGAGTGCATAGAAAGCGTGCCATCGCTTTCCACCTCCTTTTTCAAAGGCATGGTCTACAGTACGTATTAATTAAATAGCATCCGTAACTTGAACCCGATTGGGTCTATTTCCATGACACCTAATTCCTCAACGCCTGCTCTCTCCGCTCTTCCATTAAGGCATCGTATTCTATTTTTGAGTTTACAATAAGCTTTTCGTACTTACGCATACCCGTACCTGCTGGGATCAAATGACCAACAATGATGTTTTCTTTTAATCCTTTTAATTTATCATGCTTCGCACTAATGGCTGCATCACTCAAAACCTTAGAAGTTTCTTGGAACGAGGCGGCTGACAAGAAGCTCTCCGTAGCCAAGGAAGCTTGGGTGATGCCCTGCAACCTTGGTTGCGCAATGGCCAATTCTGCTTCCCTCAGTTGAACCGGTTTCAATCCTTGCTGCTTGAGTTGGTCGTTTTCTTTAAGGAGCCTATGCGTAGCGACCAATGCGCCGGGTTGAAAACGTTTGGAATCTCCTGGTTCTAAGACCACAGACTTATTCCGAATACGATCGTTCTCTGCAAAGAAGTTTACTTTATCCAGGATCTGACCATGCAGCAAGGAGGTATCCCCTGGATCGATTACTTCTACTTTACGCATCATCTGCTTGATGATGATTTCAATGTGCTTGTTGTTGATTTTTTCACCTTGCAAACGATATACACTTTGCAATTCATTCATAATATATTCTTGTGCAATCAATGGTCCTCTGGTCACCAACAAATCAGAAGCTGCTACGGCACCATCGGTCAACAATTCACCTACTTTTACGTAGTCGTTGTCTTGCACTAAAATATGCTTGGACAATGGAATCATATACCGAGCTTGAATTCCTTCTTTGGACTCAATGATGACCTCTCGATTGCCTCGCTTAATACCTCCATAGGTTACCACCCCACTCAACTCACTAATGAACGCTGTATTGGCTGGCTTTCTAGCTTCAAAAAGCTCTACGACACGCGGCAAGCCACCTGTAATATCTCTTGATTGATTGATGATACGAGGCACTTTAGCCACTATTTGACCTCTTTGTACCGTGTCTCCTACTTCTACCACCAATTGTGCTTTGATAGGCAGGGTGTAAGAAGCAATGGCCGTTCCCATATTGTCTGTTATAACTACACTTGGGTGTTTGGCCTTATCCTTAGACTCGATCATAACTTTTGACTTATGACCTGTTTGCTCATCAAATTCTTCTTGATAGGTAATGCCTTCTTCCAAGTCTAAAAACTGGATGGTTCCACTTTGCGTAGCCAATAGGACTACGTTGTATGGATCCCAATGATACAGTTCTTGATCATATACAACTGACTCATTATCTTTCACTTTAAGATGTGCACCATAAGGCAAATGGGTTGTCATCAATACTTTTCGGGTAGCATTGTCCAACAGTTGGAGCTCGGAAGAACGACTCATGACTACCTCAATAGCATCTCCATTTGAAGCCACATAGCTGCTTGTGAGCAGGTCTTCAAAATTTACAATACCGGCATATTTTGCTTTCACCTTGGCATCTACTACAACGTTAGAGGCTGTACCACCCACGTGGAAGGTTCTCATGGTAAGCTGGGTACCAGGTTGTCCAATGGATTGAGCAGCAATGACACCTACAGCTTCACCTACCGATACGGTATTTCCTGTAGCCAAATTACGGCCATAACATTTCGCACAAACCCCTCGCGACAAATCACAAGTCAATACAGAACGTATAAACACTGCTTCTAAACCAGCTTCTTGTATAGCTAAAGCCATGTCTTCGCTGATTTCAGTTCCACGTTGAATCAACAATTCTCCTGTTTTAGGATGCAAGACGTCGTCTACTACGGAGCGACCTAAAATACGTTCTGCTAGGGATTCTACAATCCTATTTTCTGCTTTTACAGCACGCACAGCAATGCCTTTAAGGGTGCCACAATCTTCTGTAACAACGGTCAAATCTTGCGATACATCAACCAATCTTCTGGTCAAATATCCGGCATCCGCTGTTTTTAAGGCGGTATCTGCCAAACCTTTTCGGGCACCATGGGTTGAAATAAAATATTCAATCACATTCAACCCTTCTTGGAAATTGGAAACAATTGGATTCTCAATAATTTCCCCTACAGCTCCCTGTGTACTTTTTTGAGGTCTAGCAATCAACCCCTTCATACCACCCAACTGACGCACCTGTTCACGCGAGCCCCTGGCACCAGAAATCATCATCATGTAGACGGAATTAAACGACTGTTGATCTTGTTCCAACTGCTCCATCAACTGATTGGTAATGCGTGTATTTGTACGGGTCCAAACGTCAATCACTTGATTGTATCGTTCGTTATCGGTGATCAATCCCAACATGTAGTTGTTCCAAATCGCCTCAACCTCTTCGGTTGCTTGCGCAATAAGTGTCCGTTTTTGGACTGGGATTTTTACATCGTTGAGCCCAATGGTCATCCCAGCTTTGAAGGCTACGTCAAAACCAAGGGTTTTAATCTTGTCTAGGAATTCTACCGTAGCTACAGTCCCAAATTTGGTATACAGGTCTGCTACAATGGTTTGCATTTTTCGGACATTGAGTGACTCATTAATGAACTCCATGCCTACTGGACAACATTGGTTAAAGACGACCCTACCTACTGTTGTTTCGATAAATTCCCTGCCAATTTTCCCATTTGGCTGGTTTTTAGGCACGAACAGTTTGATGTAGGCATGTTTGGAAACTGCTTGTTGTGCCAATGCAATCAAGACTTCTTGAGGGGAATAAAAGCACATGCCTTCTCCCAAGACAGGTTCGGTTGGTGTCCCTTTTTTGCCTTTTGTTAAGTAATGCAGTCCCAAAATCATGTCACGAGACGGAATGGTAATGGGCACTCCATTGGACGGGTTCAATACATTGTAGGATGCCAACATAAGCAGGGATGCTTCCGCTATGGCCTCTTGCCCCAATGGAACGTGAACGGCCATTTGATCCCCATCAAAATCGGCATTAAAGGCGGTACAAACCAATGGATGCAACTGAATGGCTTTTCCTTCAATGAGTTTGGGTTGAAAAGCTTGGATACCTAAGCGGTGCAACGTCGGCGCTCGGTTGAGCAAAACGGGATGTCCTTTGAGCACGTTTTCCAAAACGTCCCAAATAACAGGCTCTTTTTCTTCAATTAGTTTTTTTGCCATTTTCACCGTTTCTGCAACGCCTCGCTCAATGAGCCTGCGGATGATAAACGGCATAAATAGCTCAACAGCCATTTCTTTGGGTAACCCACATTCATGCAGGGACAGTTCGGGACCTACTACAATAACCGACCTTCCGGAATAGTCTACCCGTTTTCCCAATAGGTTTTGCCTAAAACGTCCTTGCTTTCCTTTCAACATATCGGAAAGCGATTTTAAAGGTCGAACGCCTTCTGACGCTACCGAATTTACCTTGCGAGAGTTATCGAACAGCGAATCTACGGCTTCTTGCAACATGCGCATTTCATTGCGTATGATGATTTGTGGTGCCTTGATATCCAACAGTTTTTTCAGTCGGTTGTTTCGAATAATGACGCGTCGGTAGAGGTCATTTAAATCAGAGGTTGCGAATTTACCTCCTCCCAACGAAAAGAGGGGACGCAATTCGGGTGGAATCACAGGCAATATGCGCATGACCATCCATTCTGGACGATTCTCTATTTTTTTATTCGGATCTCGAAAGCCTTCTACAATTTTCAGTCGCTTGACAACTTCCAATCGACGCTGCTGAGATCCATCGGTAAGCAATTGTTCCCTTAGTTCGATGGATAGTTTGTCCAAGTCCAACCTTTTTAAAAGAGATTCAATCGCTTCTGAGCCAATTTGTGCAATAAACTTTGCTGGATCTGAATGGCTCAGCAATTGGTTTTCTGGTGGTAATTGATCCAAGATGTCTAGATATTCATCTTCGGACAACAAATCATTGACCGAAACGCCATCCGCTTCTTTAACACCAGGCTGTATGACTACGTAACGCTCGTAATAAATAATTTGTTCTACTTTTTTGCTAGCCATGCCGAGCAAATAACTGATCTTGCTTGGAAGTGCTCTAAAGTACCAAATATGCGTCACGGGTACTACCAATTCAATGTGCCCAACACGTTCTCTGCGTTGCTTTTTCTCTGTAATCTCGACGCCACATCGATCGCAAATAATGCTTTTATACCGAATGCCTTTATATTTACCACAATGACACTCCCAGTCCTTTACTGGACCAAATATGCGTTCACAAAACAACCCTTTTGTTTCAGGCTTGTGGGTTCGGTAATTAATTGTTTCTGGAAGGGTGACTTCTCCGCATGAACGCCCTAAAATTACTTCTGGAGAAGAAAGACTGGCAACGATACCAGAAAAATTAGTTGATTGTGTGTTATTTTTTCTAAATTTCATACAGATAAACTTATTGCACTATGTTTCCCATTAGTCTGCCATTGCAACGCAGCAACTTACTAAGCTTCGCTTCAATGCCTTGGTTAAATACGCGATCCTTTCACTAGAGCTCTTTCATAATTTCTTCTGATTGGCGGTCTTAATGCTCTACCTTATCTTAGTTCCTTGCATACTACAGGCGCTATGGTACGCAAGTTCAGCACGTCTAAAAATTTTAAACCGTTACTTCGTTCTGAAAGTGCTCTAATGCTTTATTGGTCCTTAACACGTGCATGCTCTGGTAAAAGCGTGATTTCGAGTCCCAACCCTCTCAGTTCGTGAATCAATACATTAAAGGACTCAGACAGATTTGGTTTTGGTATATTTTTACCTTTTACAATAGCTTCATATGCTTTAGATCTACCCACTACATCATCTGATTTGGTGTTAAGCATTTCTTGTAGTGTATAGGCTGCACCATAGGCTTCCAATGCCCATACTTCCATTTCACCAAAACGTTGCCCACCAAATTGCGCTTTACCGCCTAATGGTTGCTGCGTGATCAAGGAGTAAGGTCCTGTAGAACGGGCATGCATTTTGTCGTCTACCAAGTGGGCAAGCTTGAGGAGGTATACGACCCCTACGGTAACGTCTTGCTCAAACGGAAGCCCTGTAGCGCCATCGTAAACAGTGGTTTTACCAAATGCAGGCAAGCCAGCTTTTTCCAACTCAGCAGCAATTTGGTCTAGGCTCATACCCTCAAAAATCGGATTGACATAACGTTTGTCCAGTTTTTCCCCAGCCCATCCCAATACCGTTTCATACAGCTGTCCTAAGTTCATACGCGAAGGCAACCCAAGGGGACTTAACACCACATCTACTGGCGTACCATCTGCTAAAAAGGGCATATCTTCTTGTGGCACTATTTTACAGACGATGCCTTTGTTACCATGTCTCCCGGACATCTTATCACCTACCTTGAGTTTGCGCTTTTCGGCAATATATACTTTGGCAATTTTCACTACACCTTTTGGCAAGCCATCGCCTGCTTCCAGCGCAAATTTTTTCCGCTTAAAACGTACAATAGCTTCTGCACGTTTTTTCGTGTACCCCTCTATGATGCGTTGCACCAATTCATTTTTATGTGCATCGCTTGTCCAATTGCGCACCAAAAGATCTCCCAGTAGGTTCACTTCTTCTGGAACATTGTATAGGGACTCGTCTCGGTATAGATTTTTTTTAGGGAATACCTTTTCGGACAGTAAGCTCGACGTAAATGGTTCCCCTGCTGGGATAATTTCATCTCCAAATTGGTGGTACACCCCATTTGAAACGACCCCATTTAACACTACGGTCAACTTTTTAATAGCCATTTCACGCAGGGTAAGCAACGTTCTAGCATGTGCTTTTTTTAACAAGTCCAGTTCTTTCTTTGCTTTTACCTTGCTTTCTTTGCTTCTATCTGGCCCAGAAAAAACCTTGGTATCGATTACAATACCTTCCATGCCAGATGGTACTCTAAGTGAGGTGTTTTTTACATCACCTGCTTTGTCCCCGAAGATGGCTTTTAAAAGCTTTGCTTCTGCGGTAACATCTATTTCTCCTTTTGGCGTAACTTTACCAATCAAAATATCTCCTTCCTTGACTTCGGTACCTATTTTAACGATACCATTTGCATCTAATTTTTGAATCGCCTCTTCATTCACATTTGGGATTTCATTGGTCAGCTCTTCGGCACCAAACTTGGTATCTTTGACTTCTAAGATAAATTCTTTGATGTGAATGGAGGTGAAAACATCGTCTCGTATCACACGTTCGGAGATGACAATACCATCTTCAAAGGTATATCCTTTCCAAGAGAGGAAGGCTACTTTTAGGTTTTTTCCAAGTGCCAATTCTTCCTGTTTGGTGGAATAACCTTCACAGAGTACCTGACCTTTTTCCACACGGTCTCCTTTGAAAACCACCGGAGTCAGATTGATGCAGGTATTTCGATTTGTTCCTCTAAATTTATCGAGTACGTAGGTAACGGTTGGCTCATGCATTGCCACCAATTCTTCCTCTGCAGAACGGTCATAATGGACAATGATCCTTCTACCATCCACATAGGTTACGACACCACTTCCTTCCGCAGTAGGCAACCCTCGAAATTCTTTGGCCACTCTTTTTTCTACTCCTGTACAAACAATAGGCACATCTGGTCTAATTAAAGGAACGGCTTGGCGTTGCATGTTCGATCCCATCAAGGCACGACTGGCGTCGTCGTGTTCCAAAAATGGAATCAAAGAGGCAGCAACTGAGGCAATTTGGCTACTAGAGACATCCATATAAGCTACTTGCTCTGGCTTTACCAAAGGGTATTCGTCTCCACTGCGTACCTTGATGCGTTCTTCTAAAATAGACCCATCTGCATCGATACGTACGTTGGCTGGGGCAAAATTGGCTCCTTCTTCTTCTGATGCATTTAAATAACAAATCTCACCACTTAGGTCAACCCTACCATCCTTTACCTTTCTATAGGGGGTTTCAATAAAGCCCATGCTATTGACACGCGCATACATGCAGAGTGAGGAGATCAGACCAATGTTCATACCTTCTGGTGTTTCAATGGTACACAACCTTCCATAATGCGAATAGTGGACGTCACGTACTTCAAAACCAGCACGATCTCTAGAAAGTCCACCTGGACCTAGGGCAGACACACGACGTTTGTGGGTAATCTCAGCAAGTGGATTCACTTGATCGATCAATTGGGATAGCGGGTTAATGCCAAAGAAGGAACTGATAACGGAAGAAAGCGTACGGGCATTAATCAGGTCTACTGGTTTAAACGTTTCGTTGTCTCGCACATTGATGCGTTCCCGAATGGTTCGGGCCAAACGAGCCAGCCCTACACCAAATTGGGTGAAGAGTTGTTCCCCAACGGAACGTACACGACGATTGCTCAAGTGGTCAATATCATCAACTTCTGCTTTTCCATTCACCACTCGAATGAGGTAAAAAATAATTTCCAAGATGTCTTGTTGTGTCAACACACAAGTGCTCATTGGAAGGTCTAGGTTTAGTTTTTTATTGATTCTATAACGACCCACTTCACCCAATGTATAGCGCTTGCTGCTGAAGAAAAGGGCTTCTACGGTTTCCCGTGCCGTCTGTTCGTCAGGAGCTTCTGCGTTACGCAACTGTCTATAAATCTGTTCAATTGCTTCCTTGGTATCGTTGGTATTGTCTTTGGACAAGGTATTATAAACCAATTGGTAGTCGGAATAATCAGGTCCTTCCTTGTGTAGAATAACAGCATCTACCCCAGAAGCTATGATGGTTTCTATGGCAACCTCATCCAAAAGTTGGTTGCGCTCTACCAGTGTTTCATAGCGGGTAAGGTTCATCAGCTCACCCGTTTCTTCGTCTACGAAATCTTCCACCCAACTACGTAAAACACGTGCTGCAAGTTTACGCCCGATATGGCTTTGAAGCACAGCTGGGGTGGCTTCAATTTCTTCAATAAGACCAAATAGGGTTAATATCTCTTTATCGCTGCTGTATCCAATGGCCCTCAACATGGTCGTAATAGGAATTTTCTTTTTCCTATCTACGTAAATGTACATGACGGAATTGATATCAACCGAAAACTCAATCCAAACGCCCTTAGCGGGAACTACCTTGGCAGAATAGACATTTGAGCCACTAATGTGTTTGTTTTCGAAGAAGAAGATACCAGATGATTTGTGCACCTGAGAAACAACCACACGTTCTACACCACTTAATATGAAAGAACCTTGGTCGGTCATATAGGGCACATTCCCCAAAAAGACTTCTTGTTCAATACCCTCATATTTACCAGTGTTCTCATCGTTCTGCAACAAGCGTAACTTTGCCTTTAAAGGGACTTCATAGGTTAATCCCCGGTCAATGC
This sequence comes from Amoebophilaceae bacterium, assembly GCA_035299565.1. Lineage (GTDB taxonomy): Bacteria > Bacteroidota > Bacteroidia > Cytophagales > Amoebophilaceae > Cardinium. The sequence continues at coordinate 27,184 of DATGWI010000113.1, forward strand.
ATTCACGAGGTGTATACTGTGGCAACTCCAAGTTGTAATCGATAAACTCCAGAATGTAATTGTGCCTGGAATCCTCAATAGGAAAGTTTTCCATAAACACTTTATAGAGTCCTTCATCTTTTCGATCTTCTGGACTAACGCCCAATTGGAAAAAATCTTTAAAGGACTTTAGCTGGATTTCAAGCAAGTCGCTATGATAACTTGCTGAGGAACGATCAGAAGGCATATTGCAGTTCTGTTTACTAAATTGTTTTTTCTCCACCAGGACGCTACAAGTTTTATAGTTTATGCATACAGAAGCAAAAGAGACAGACCTCCTTTCATTTCATGAACCATGAACGATCTGAAGGAAGCAAAATACGAAGTATTTTCAGCAAAGGAGGTTCCCTCTCAATAATAAATAGACGTTTTGAGCTTATTTACCATCAAAAAGCTTAAACGTTTTTTTCTATTTTAATTCAACTTCGGCACCAGCTTCTTCTAATTTTTTCTTGATGGATTCTGCTTCTTCCTTAGGCAATTTTTCCTTGACCATACCAGGTGCACCATCCACCAATTCTTTAGCTTCTTTTAATCCCAATCCGCTGAGCTCTTTGATCAACTTAACTACTGCAAGCTTAGATGCTCCTGCGGACTTTAAGAAAACATCAAAGTCTGTTTTTTCTACTGCAGCAACTTCAGCTGTTGCAGCAGCACCTGCAACCATGACAGGAGCCGCAGCAGCTGGTTCGATGCCATAGTCATTTTTTAATATATCAAATAATTCATTGGCTTGTTTAATGGTTAAATTAACAAGTTGTTCTGCTAAAACTTTTACGTCGGACATTTTTATATATGTTTGTTAAAAAGATAGTTGAATGGATACAATTCAAGAAAGGCCCTTGTTAAGCGGGCACCTTCGACAAGGTTTCTACTACCCCTATCAAGCGTTTTCCTCCCGATTGTAAAGAAGTAATCACATTGGATAGTGGAGATTTTAATAGGGAAATAATGTCTCCCAAAATCTCTTCTTTTGACTTTAGGGTGCTTAACATCTCTAAATGCTCTAATCCAATGAAAAGTTCTTCATGAATCGAGGCACCTTTTAAGACAGGCAATGTCAAGTGCTCTGTTGTTGCAAATTCTTTTAACAACTTGGCAGGTGCACTTCCATTTTCATGGACAAATAAGATACCAGAAAATCCTTTTAACACTTTCGAAAAGAAATGGGCATACGGCTCCGATTTACCAAGCTGCTCAATCGCTTTTTGAATGAAGGTATTCTTTGCTACTTGATAGTCTATATGAGCGGCTGCACACCGTTTCCTAAATAGGTTTACTTGTTCTACGGTAAGCCCCATAGCATCTATCACATAAAAGCAGTCAAAAGTAGAAAACTTTTCTACAAGACCTTCTATAATTTGTCTTTTTTCTTCTCGTTTCATTTTTAGAGCCCAACGGCAATGTTTCGATCTATGAAAAATCCCTTACTCATTGTACTAGAAAGGCTAATACTATGCACATAAATCCCTTTTGAAGAGGCGGGCTTTGCTTTAACAATGGTTCTTAACAACTCCATGGTATTATCGATGAGCTTCTCTGACGCAAAAGAGGCACGGCCTATGCTGCTGTGCACAATACCATATTTGTCGACTTTAAAGCTTATCTTTCCGCTTTTAACTTCTTGAACCATTTTGGCTACATCCATGGTGACTGTACCTACTTTCGGATTAGGCATTAAACCACGCGGACCTAGTATTTTACCCAACTTGCCCAATTTAACCATCACGGTTGGCATTGTAATAATAACGTCCACATCGGTCCAACCTTGGGCTATTTTTTCTATATAGTCATCTAATCCGACGTAATCTGCACCTGCCTTTTTGGCTTCCTGCTCTTTATCAGCCGTACACAATACCAATATCCTACACTGCTTGCCCGTTCCATGTGGCAGAGAGGCCGTACCACGTACCATTTGATCTGCTTTTTTCGGATCTACACCCAAACGAATTGCCACATCCACAGATGCATCAAATCGTGTAGAAGTATGTTTTTTTACCAGCTCAACGGCTTCATGCAACGTATGTGCTTCGTTTGAGGAAGGACGGGCATTGCTTTTTGCTCTTGTTTGAATCGCCATCTTTGTACTTTTTATTTTACCCAAGGTGCAGCACCTTGTACAGATACACCCATACTCCTTGCCGTACCAGCTATCATGCGCATGGCAGCATGCAGGTCTAATGTATTTAGGTCCTGCATTTTTGTTTCGGCGATCTGTTGAATTTTTTCCCAAGTAATCTGTCCCACTTTCTTCCTATTTGATTCAGCTGAGCCTTTTGTAATGGCTGCCTGTTTCAAGATCGAAACAACAGCAGGAGGCGTTTTAACAATAAAATCAAAGGTTTTATCGTGGTATATGGTAAGGACTACAGGCAGTATTTCCCCTTGTTGGTCTTTTGTTCTAGCATTAAATTGCTTACAGAACTCCATGATATTGACCCCTTTGCTTCCCAATGCTGGGCCTACGGGTGGGGATGGATTGGCTGCGCCACCTTTTACCTGCAGTTTTACATAACCTAAAATTGGCTTAGACATACTTGTATTATTTATAAAAACCTAAATAAGAATACGTTAAAAAAGTTTCTTGACTTGCGTATAACTTAATTCTACAGGAGTGCTTCGTTCGTCAAAAATCTTAACAACCACACTAAGTGTTTTCTTTTCTTCGAAGATTTCTTGAATTTTTCCAGAGAAACCCTCAAAAGGTCCATCTGTAATTTCAATAGGTTCTCCTACTACAAAAATAGCGTGTAGATTAAGGTCTACCGAGGTTGTTCCCCTGGTTTTACCGATGATGCGTTCTACTTCTGCTTGGCTCAATGGCGCAGGCTCTCTACTGTTTCTTTTTCCGTTAACGCCCAAGAAACCCAGGGACCCTGTGACACTCTTTAAAAGCTGTATCAGCAATCCATTCGAAAGGTCCGCATGGAGAAATAGGTACCCAGGAAACATATTTTTGTTTTTTACATATTTTTTTCCTTCGCGTACCTCATACACTTTTTCGTAAGGAATGAATATTTCATCCACAGCCGATTGCAAATTTTCCCTAACAAGCTCTGCTTGTAGATTTGCTTTTATTTTTTCTTCTTGCTTACTGACTACCTTAAGCACATACCACTTCGGTTCATTCATTTAACCAGTCCGTTTTTTATTTAAAAAATAGTATAAAACCAGACAAAAATTTTCTTAAAGGACCAATCAATGAATCCAATAAGCAATGCAAATATAAAAGAAGTTACAAGTACAAGCACGGAACTGCTTTGCAATTTATGGTAGGCAGGCCAAGTAATCTTATACCTTACTTCCTGTATTAGATTACGTATGTATATTTTTATTTTTGACATATTTTGTATGCACGGGTGGAGAGACTCGAACTCCCAGCCTATGGTTTTGGAGACCATTACTCTACCATTTGAGCTACACCCGTATAAGTTTGTATAAAAGCTCAAAAAAGGGTAAGAACGACAGCATTTGCTCAAACAAAGAATCCCTTGTTTTAGCAGGGTCTCCTGCCTACTAAAACAAGGAAGCAGAAACAAATTGTTTCTTTTTATTCAATTTTACTCAATGATTTCAGTAACCCTTCCAGCACCTACTGTTCTACCGCCTTCACGAATGGCAAACCGCAATCCTACCTCCATAGCGATGCTAGTAATCAGGGTAATTTCCAAGCTTACGTTGTCACCAGGCATCACCATTTCCACATCTTTAGGCAGCTTTACTTCACCTGTAACATCTGTGGTTCTAAAATAACACTGTGGCCTATATTTGTTGAAAAACGGCGTGTGTCGACCACCTTCTTTTTTGGTCAAGACATAGACCTCGGCTTTGAACCGACTGTGGGGTTTGACGCTTCCTGGTTTACAGATAATCATTCCGCGTTGTATGCTACCCTTATCGATACCACGGAGCAAGAGGCCAACGTTGTCTCCAGCTTCCCCTCGATCCAATATTTTACGGAACATTTCTATAGCTGTAACCGTAGAAGTTAACTTCTCAGCTCCCATACCTACAATTTCCACTGGACTTCCAGAGGTGATCACACCTTGTTCCACCCTACCGGTAGCAACCGTTCCACGACCTGTAATGGTGAGTACCCCTTCTACAGGCATTAAGAAATCGCGATCTACCAACCGTACAGGCAATGGAATGTGGGTATCTACTGCATCCATTAACTCTTGTACTTTGGCTTCCCAAGCAGGATCTCCATTCAATGCACCCAGCGCAGAGCCACGGATGATAGGCGTTTTTTCCCCATCAAATTTATACGCACTAAGCAAATCCCGCACTTCCAATTCTACCAATTCGATCATCTCAGGATCATCCACCGCATCGACCTTATTCAAAAAAACAACAATGTTAGGAACACCGATTTGGCTAGCCAAAAGAATATGCTCTCTTGTTTGAGGCATAGGACCGTCTGTTGCAGCTACTACCAATATAGCACCATCCATTTGAGCAGCACCCGTAATCATATTTTTAACGTAGTCAGCGTGACCAGGGCAGTCCACATGGGCATAGTGTCGGGTCTTTGTTTGGTACTCTACGTGTGCCGTATTAATCGTAATACCACGTTCCTTTTCTTCTGGAGCAGCATCGATAGCCGCAAAATCTGTCTTCTCTGCCAATCCTGTTTTAGACAAAACAGAAGTAATTGCAGCAGTTAAAGTTGTTTTCCCGTGGTCTACGTGACCAATGGTACCAATGTTTACGTGTGGCTTTGATCGATCGAATGTTGCTTTTGCCATAGTTGTGTTTTGGGTTTTTAATAAAAAATAAAAAAGAAATACTTTTCGTACTTAAGCAAAAGTACACATTAACTCCAAGCATGGAGCCAATGACGGGACTTGAACCCGTGACCTCTTCCTTACCAAGGAAGCACTCTACCACTGAGCTACACCGGCCCTTAAAGAGCGGGAGACGAGGCTCGAACTCGCGACCTACAGCTTGGAAGGCTGTCGCTCTACCAACTGAGCTACTCCCGCTTGCGTTCCAACGAATGCAAATACCTAAATCCAATGGGATATCGTTGCAATGAAACCTGCTATGGCTCCCTTTGGCTCGATGTCTGTACGTCAATCTGCACATACATTGTGTGGGGAGAGAAGGATTCGAACCTTCGAAGCTATACAGCAACGGATTTACAGTCCGCCCCAATTGGCCACTCTGGCATCTCCCCAAAAAAAACCAAAAAGGAAGGATATATACAACAAAAACCACCCCCTTGCGTATACTCAAGCTAATTTACGAAATTTATTTATAACCTGCAAAGAAATTGCAGGTTATCGAAAAAACGTTATGCGTACTGTGTATCTAAAAACGAATTGTAAACGGGGCAGGTCTACAAAGGGATTCTGATCACTTCAGCAAAAAAAGCCCCTCCGTCATAGATGCACCACGGCACCATAACAAATTGGTTTTTTCGCATAGGCTGCTACAATGTAAGCCTCAGGAAAAAGCCTATGCGCTACTGCCTCAAAGGGATAAATTTGTTTTTTATAGCAAGTTTAGATAGATACACCACCCAAACGGATGAACTTTATTGGAACCATTTGGGCCTTGGTCTTCCTTAAAAAGAGACGTAAAGGTGTACCCACCACTCAAGCCAAATCGCTGGTAACCCAATCCAGCCTGTGGACCAAAGGCTACGGGATTCATATTAAAACTACCGACTCGAGTGAGGGAACCACTCGATGTGTCGTACTCGGTATAATGGATCTGGGTAGTGACATTCATCCGGATCCCAAACTTTGCTCCTAGCCAAAAATGAAACCCTCCTTGTGGATCGTCTATGACACTGTTGAAGCGGAAGCGGAGTAAAACATCAATATAAGGAATGGTACAGGTCGAACGGGTTACAGTAGTCTCTGCTCCCAACTGGGCATCGGTATCTATATCTTGGCACTCGGTACGATCTTTACGCTCTCGCTTGAGCGTTTTATGCACCGTATTTCCTCCTGCTTTTTTACCAGCAAAAGCATATTCCAGGTTGCTATACCCAACACCTGGGCACAACGCAAAACGAGATTTACCCAGACGAATGCCATACAATAAGGCAATATTGCCATGAAATAGGCTAGGGAAATCAAATTGCTTCACAGGAAGCACAACAGCATTAGCTTGATGCAACCAATCGCTCCCTAAAGCCTCAATGAAAAAGAGTGGGTAGTTCCCAATAAGGGGAACATATGTATCAATCACTTCCTCTTCGGGCAGCTGTGACGGATCATCAGACAAAGAAGTGTCTACAGCTTCTGTTGCAATGCTGTTTTCTAGAACAGGAACGGTATTAGAAGGCGCTCCATGCAGCGCATAAGTGGTGTGCGCAAAGCACAGGAACCAAGGTAAAAACTTTTTTTTCATCTAAAATCAAATAACAATGAATACAGAACAACTTTTAACAAACTTACCTTTTTTTCTATAAAAGTCAAAGTATTCCTTTGAAATTTGTTTTTGTTTTGTACCTTTGTAAGGGTTCAACAACATAACTTCAAATTTTTTTTACGCAATTAGTTGCTTCTTAAGTAAGAAAATGTTGTATCCTACCAAAGGAAGCTGTACAAAATAGGTACCATAAATCCCTAAAATTAGAACAATTGGCTTAGGGTAGCAGCCATTCACGCAAATGGATGGCACTGCAATACGCATGTCCAAACAAACCTATGGACTTGTAGCTTAACTGGATAGAGCACTGCACTACGGATGCAGCGGTTAGGGGTTCGAATCCCTTCAAGTCCACACCACTTTTTATTCCATGCTAAGATAGCTTGGATTGCGCCCTACGCAACCGATCGTTCACTGCTTCCCCAATCCCATGATTGGGCACGTATGCGGCTAAAATTAGATCAATATCCATAACATCCAACAAACGCAATCCCTGGAACAAATTTTTTGCAGCTTCTTCAAGACATCCTTTAGGGGAAAGTAAGACCTGATTCTGCACTGGAACTTCTGGATAATAGCGCTGAAAGGACAAAATTCCCACACGCTTTATAGGATGGTATTGAGCAATTAAAGCGGACAGCGCTCCTATGATCAATCTTTTTTTTGGGGCATAATGCGCAAACAGGGCACCTGGTACACAAGGCCTGTGTGGGGCTTGTTGCAACTGCAGTGCAACGGGGCCTACTACCTGTTCCAATGCCGATTGAGTGATCCCACCCAGTCGATGTATCGTTGGCTTATCTCCATCAAAGGAAACAATAGTAGATTCTACCCCAACCGCACAAGGACCTCCATCTAAGACGTATGCTATTTTATGCCCCAATTGATCTGCTACATGCTGGGCGGTCGTAGGACTGATATAGCCAAAAGGGTTTGCGCTAGGGGCAGCAAGTGGAAAGGGCAGTGCTTGCAACAGCCGCAACGTCAGCAAATGATTCGGAATACGGACTCCTACACATTGAGAACCAGCTGTAACCAAGTCTGGTACCACGTTTCTTTTGGGCAAAAGCAAGGTCAATGGTCCTGGCCAAAACCATTTGGCAAGTTGAGCAGCAAGCGGGGGCATCTGCGCTACAAAGCACATTGCTTTGTGCAAGGAGTCTGTATGGACAATCAAAGGATCAAAGGAAGGCCGCTCTTTTACCGTAAAAATGGAAGCTACTACATCTGAATGGTACGCATTACCAGCCAATCCATATACTGTTTCTGTAGGAATACCCACTAACTTTTCAGCCAATAAGCACTCTTTTGCCTTGTGTATATCGTGCCCTATTATTGCCATTTTCTTAGTAATGTTTTATCTTTATCCCTTTTGCTGTACATTTGGTCGTATGTTTTGAGGCACGTTGCACTTGAAGACTGTATGGCGTAGCCTGGCAATCCTGGAGAACCACAGTAGGGTTTGCATGCGGAATGCAGGACAAAGTAGTTCCCAAAGTAGATCCTTAGAAGGTTTCATGGTTTCATTGCAACACGCTCAATAGGTAATCAGACACAAAATACTTTCTTTATCACTAAATTAGCAGTAAAAAGTAAAAAGTTATCAAAAATATCCTAGAACTAGAATTAGTCTGAATTTATTCATAGCCTATTCAGCTTTAGCGTATAGAATTAGCAAAAATAGTTTCAAAACCAAGAGCGTGATGAAAAATAATTTAAAAACAATTGCAAAGTTTGTAGCTATCTTATTTGCCCTATTGTCTATAGGCATGCATACAGGTCTCATAACGATACCAATACTTGCTGGATATAAATTTAGTATGCTCTTAGCAGCCTTTTTCCTCCTTTTTGCATCCATGCTTTTGTAATAGACCTCTTACAGAACGCACTTATGCTGAGGAATTTGTAGGAGAAAAGGAACACCAAACTACAGCATATACTCCATCGGAAACAAGTTGCCAGATTGCGTCCCTACGACACGGTCCTTCTTTCTCCGTACTTTTGTTTGGATACAAGAAAATAGAAAAATCAAGCGCTGATTGAAAAAAAGGAGGTGAAAAGCACTTGGAAAAGAGGTAAAAAGCAGAACTCGCCCTACGCGCGCAGACAGCTGTTTTCCTTTTCCTCTTTGCCTGAACGCTTTCTATGCACTCCTTCTTGCAAAGGCGCAAGGGCAGTACGGACCCAGATGGGAACCCGCATCTTGCATCAGATACAGCATAGATAAAAGTAAGCAAGGATTTAAGCACCGAATCAATATGCAAGTTGCCAGCAGGAGTAACAGTTACAAAAGGCCTAATGGCCCACACCAACGCAACATGCGAAGGTACATACCAGACCAATATGGTACGCTTGTTTGTGTCACAAGCCATAGAGGACTTTCAGAACGAATTACTGGTTAAGGATTTTTAAACAAACATAAAAACAGCGCTTGCAGAATGGAGTACTGGTTTGACCCATTTTTAGGGGTACTCAAAGCATGCTGTACCGTGCGAAGCACCAGTCATGAGACCAAATGTCCAACCCAGACAAGTTGGGAAAGAAGCGCTTATACACCCATCATAAAAGATCAGAAGAAGCATGGTTTATTACACAGAAGAAGGGCTAGAACAAATTAAAAAGGAGCTTAGCTTACTCAAAAGCGAAGGACGCATAAAAATTGCAGATGCCTTGTCCGAAGCCCGTGAAAAAGGAGACTTAAGTGAAAATGCAGAATACGACGCCGCAAGAGATGCCCAGGGTTTGCTGGAAGCGAAAATTGCTTCTCTGGAAAAACTTATAGCGAATGCTCGGGTTTTAGATGAAAGCGAAATTGACCTAACCCGAATCTCTATTCTCTGCAAGACACGTGTATGCAATAAGAAAACAGGCACACAATCTGTTTTTATGCTTGTTTCACAAGAAGAAGCCGACTTAAAAAAGGGCAAACTATCCATTAACGCTCCAATGGGGAAGGGTTTATTGGGCAAAAAAGTAGGCGAAACGGCAATCATTGAAACGCCTTCTGGAATAGTCGAACTAGAGGTGCTAGAAATCGGATTGGAAATTTAATGCTAGAAACGCAGAAACTACAGCTTAAGGCCGTTGCAACTGAAGGTGGCTTTACTGCTGGTTGCAACAGTTATTGCAACCAGCACAATTTTTGCCAAAAGCAACAATAGGAAACCATCTGAGGAAGCTCTTCCCTTTTACAGCACGCACTTAGACTAAGGAATTTGTAGGAGAAAAGAGCCTACAAAAAAGAAACACAAACAAGTATATATGAGGATTCAAACACCGGATCGATAGGCAAATCAACAACAAAAAAAGCCGCTTGAAAGGAGGCTATTGGGTTGTTTGCAACCAAAGAGGAAACATGCTGTATGAGTCTGATGCAGAAGCATGTCGAATTGCTTTTGAGCCTTTACGTAGGGTAAGAACTCCAACAAAAAAAAGTAAAGAAGCGTAAAAGATTTGCTGTAATCTCTTATTTCTACTAAATTTAGCCTTAAAGTGAAAGGAAGCTAAACAGAAACGATTTTAGACAGTTTGTTAAAAAAATGGCTTTACGCATAACAGATGCATGTATCAATTGTGGCGCTTGTGAGCCAGAATGCCCCAATACGGCTATATACGAAGGGGGTATGGAATGGCAGTTTGCACAAGGAACGCAATTAAACGTTATAGACGTTAATGGGGAAATACAGGATGCAACCACACCAAATCCACCTTATGCAAACGATACATTTTACATTGTAACGGAGAAATGCACAGAATGCGTAGGTTTTCACGAAGAACCACAATGTGCTGCTGTTTGCCCCGTGGATTGCTGTGTATTAGACCTGGACCATCCCGAAACAAAAGAAGAATTAATAGAAAAAAAGCGTTTTTTACACAAAAGTTGATTGAACCATACTCAAGCGGAATCAAAATGCTGGATACTGCCCCAACGAGAAAGCCCTGCTTTCTCCGTGCTTTTGTTTGGATACACAAAAATAGCAAAATCAAGCGCTGATTGAAAAAAGAAAGTGGAAAGCATTTGGCAAAGAGGAAAAAAAAGAAAGCGCAAGGGCAGTACGGACCATATGGGAACCCGCATCTTGAAACAGATGTAGTATATAAGAAAACGTGTAATGTAATATATATTTTTAACCTCTAAAAATAGCAGCAAAAGTGGAAATACGCACCGGATTGGAGGAAGTTTACTCTAAAAGAATCAATGCAGGTAAAAGAGTTTATTTCTTTGATATAAAATCTACCAAAGGTAAAGACTATTATCTTACCATTACAGAAAGTAAAAAAAAGACAGAAGAAGAAGGACTAACCTATGAAAAACACAAAATTTTTCTATACAAAGAGGATGTGAATAAGTTCGTCCATGCGCTGGACGATGTAGTACATCACCTCAAAACACAACTTATGGCTGATTACGATTTTGATCAATTCGATCGCAATACAGAAAGGCCTTCAGCAAACAAGGAACTATTCGAAACACGGTAAGGGGTCGTTGCAATGGCAAAAGGAGGTGGAAAGCGACTACACACTTTCTATGCACTCCCCTCCTTTTTTTTAAACGCCTGTTACAGCGCAAACCAGAGTAAACCCGAACCTTATAAATCGGATGTAGTATATGTATGGCGTTTGCCTACAAATTGTCAGTAAGCAACGCCAAGCAATTAAGAGATGCATAAACCAGTAGAGTTTGTAGAATGCCTTTAAAATGTGGAATTATTGGGTTACCCAACGTAGGTAAGTCTATGCTTTTTAATGCCTTGTCCAATGGAAATGCTGTTTCAGCAAATTTTCCTTTTTGTACCATCGAGCCAAATGAGGGAAAGGTATGGGTTCCTGACAAACGCATGGAACTTCTTGCTGCATTGGCAAATTCCAAACAAATCGTACCTACTTCGATCGAATTTGTCGATATAGCCGGATTGGTCAAAGATGCCCATCGAGGAGAGGGTTTGGGAAATAAATTCCTAGGAAACATCCGCGAAGTAGATGCGATTGTACATGTTATTAGATGCTTTGAAGACGAAAATGTAGAGCATGTGGCGGGAGGCATAGATCCTGTATTTGACAAACAGGTCATCGAACATGAACTCAGGTGCAAAGACATCGATACACTTACCAAAAGGTTGGAAAAGACAGCAAAAAGTGGACCAAAAGGACAGCAAGAATGTAATGTATTGAAACATTTTTTAGCGGAACTGGAACGAGGAAACGATGCACGCACCATTCAAATAGAGGACATAGACCAACCCGTTGTTCGAGACTGGCAACTGCTAACCACCAAGCCGGTCATTTATTTTGCCAACGTAGATGAGGCTACCCTAGTTGGGAAAAAAAGTCCACACCTTATGGCCCTTCAAGAAGCTGTAGCGGAACAAGATGCCCCCCTCCTAGTAGGCTGTGCAGCCTTAGAAGCGCAACTTAATGGACTCACGGATGAGGAAAAACAATTCTTCTTAGCAGCGTACCAGCTTACCGAATCTGGCCTTACTAAATTGATCCAATGTGCCTATACTACACTGGATCTGCTTACCTATTTTACCGTAGGTCCAGAAGAGGTCCGGGCGTGGACCATCACAAAAGGAACCAAAGCGCCCCAAGCAGGCGGCGTCATTCATAGCGACTTTCAACGGGGATTCATTAAAGCAGAAGTAATTTCTTTTGAAGACTATGCAGCGTTCAAAAACGAAGCCGCGTGTCGCAAAGCAGGCAAACTGCGCATAGAAGGGAAAGATTATATAGTCCAAGATGGAGACGTGGTGCTCTTTCGATTCAACGTATAAAACATGGAACAGAACCAATTTAAATGCAAACTTGTTGGGCAAAAAATGCTTACAAACAGCGTCTTACAATTGACCTTTGAACGTGTGGATGGATGCCCACTGGTTTTTGTACCGGGTCAATTTATCACGTTCTTATTGCCCCACGCAAATGGTCAATACATACGACGCTGTTATAGCATATCCAGCAGCCCCCAAGCACCTGCTGCATTCGACGTAGCCCTAGCTCCCGTAGCAGGTGGCTTTGCTACAAACATATTGTTTCAACTCAACCTAGGAGACGAACTGCTGGCCACTGGACCTGCAGGAAGACTCGTTTTACATGAAACGGAAACACCCATACAGTATCTATTTGTTGCCACCGGGACGGGCATTGCTCCCTATCGCTCCATGTTGCCTACGATTGCACAACGCTTAGAGGCACATCAAACGATGAAGGCAACCATTCTATTGGGCGTACGGCATACCGAAGACATCCTGTACGCAGCAGACTTTCTAAGCTTTGCCGAAAAATACAACCGTTTCTGCTTTCGTGCATACCTCAGCAGAGAACCGGCTCCTACCCTACCCTACCAATATACGGGCTATGTACAGAATGCTTTTTGTACACTGAACCTAAATCCTGCTACCGACTTGGTATACTTATGCGGCAATCCACAGATGATTGACACAAGTATCACCCAACTGAAAGCAATGGGATTTGGCTCAACTGCACTTAGACTTGAAAAATATACCTCCAAAAAGGTTGCAACGCCCTAAGCTTGCAGTTTCTACAAAAGCCAGTTGACGCAAAGAGCAGCTTCAAAGAAGATTTTTAACTTGAAAATGTATCTTTTACTAAAAAACACATCTCTAAAAAGACATGCATCTTCCCAAACGATCCATCTACGACCAAACCGAACAAGAACTTGGCCTTTGGTTCACCAGCCAAGGCGAGCAGGCTTTCCGTGCTGCACAAGTTTGGAAATGGCTTTATGTCAAACGGGTCACCTGCTTTGCTGACATGAGCGATCTGAGCTTAGCAACCCGTGCATTGCTAAGCGAACATTTCTCCTTGGTCCCCTTAAAAGAAACATGCGTGCAACGTTCCAAAGATGGCACCATGAAATACTTGTTTGAGTTGGCCGATGGAAACGCAATCGAAACCGTACTTATGGAACATACATACGGACTTTCTATCTGCGTTACAACACAAGTAGGGTGCAATATTGGCTGTAGTTTTTGTGCAAGTGGGCTTTTACCCAAAAAAAGAGATCTGACTGCTGGCGAAATAGTAGCACAACTGCTCTTTATACAAAAGCAATTGGACCTAGAAACGAAGCCCAAACGCATCAGTCACATCGTCATCATGGGCATTGGAGAACCGTTCGACAACTATGCGCATGTATTGCGTTTTATACAGATTGTGAATCATCCAAAAGGATTGTCCATCGGAGCAAGGCACATTACCGTCTCCACCAGTGGTTTGGTCCCTAAAATAAAAGCATTTGCCCACGAAGGTTTACAGGTAAACCTAGCCATCTCGTTGCATGCAGCCAACGATGCGTTGCGTACCCAGTTGATGAAAATCAACAAAGCGTTTCCGTTAGAAAAGCTAATGGAAGCCATAGACTATTACCTGCAGCATACAAACAGAAAGGTAACACTTGAATACCTATTGCTCAAAGATATCAACGACCTAGAATCTTGTGCATTTGAGTTGGCCAACTTGATCCTATCTGGCAACCGACTCCATTTGATACATGTAAACCTTATTCCGTACAATCCTGTATACGAACTCGATCCCTACAAAAGAAGCGAACCCAAAGCCATTCATCGGTTTGTATCCATCTTGCGTGCACAAGGCATTTCTGCAGTGGTACGTGGAGAACATGGCACAGACATCGATGCAGCTTGCGGACAATTGAGGAGCAAACAAATCAAAGCCAGCTCCAAGTTGGCGACTTCCAGAACATAAGGAGGGCTCTTTGGACAAACATGGATCAAGCAGTTGTGCAGGTACGCGGCAACTGTTCTGCTACCGAGGCCCGTTTGTACCAATTCTCTTTAAAGACACTACAATGCGTTTTTCCGCGTATCATTACAAGATTTTCTGCATTTCGAGTTTGGGCACTATCGGTCCAATTAAAAGAGCCCGTAAGCACACATTCATCATCGATAATCATGATTTTGTTGTGTGCAAGTCCTACTGTTTTATCGATTCTTATGGGAATACCAGCTTGTAGGAGCAGATTGATTTTACTACCCCGAAAAGTCACAGCCCCTTTGTCTATCAGCATCTGCACTTCTACCTTACGTTGGTGTGCCCGAATCAAGGCATTGGCAATTTCTTGCGAAGTAAATACATAGGCTTGTACCAAAATACGTACTCTAGCAGCATCTATATTGGATACAATCAGTCCCATACAATCTCCATCTGGTGCAAAGCAAGTATGGATCTGCGTTTCGGTAGCAATTTGTGCATCGCTCCTATGACAGGATACATGATTTACCACAATGCTTGAAACAACTGCCATCAGCGCAACTACATACCGCAACAATGGATGCGTTAGGCTACGCGATGCATTTGATTTTGTTTTTTTCATACAGTGTATCGGATTATTTTATTGAATCAACGCAAAACTATGCCAAAGAACCAGTTATATAGAACCAGCATGGAAATCTAGACAAAAGTACGGAGAAAAAAACATTCTATCCATATAGGCTCGAACGGACTAATTTGGTTGGGGCTCCTGGCCTTAGAAGAAATGGTTGCGCCCTACATAGATTTTTATGCGAACAAAGCCAACGCGTTTTTGTATAAAGAACGGGGCATTGCGCTGGGTGGTGCACTGTGCCCGTTCTTATTTGGAAATGACCTGTATACCATACCGATCACAGTGGCATGTTGCATGGTACTGTTGGCGGCATACCTACTCAAACTGAAAAACTATTTGGGGGAATAGTCTAAAATGAAATGAAGAGGCGGGATGACGTCCCTACGACACAGTCCTTCTTTCTTCTTACTTTTGTTTGGATACACAAAAATACGAAAATCTAGCGCTGATTGAAAAAAGGAGGTGGAAAGCCCTTGGCAAAGAGGGGAAAAGCAGAACTCGCCCTGCGGGACTGTCTATTTAAGTGTGTAAATTATTTTTAGTTCTTATTGAAGGCGAAAAAATGGGCAAGGAAAAAGAAACATTAGAAGGAAAATTAGAAGGAAAATTAGAAGGATGCATAACGATAGCTAGCAATATGCTACAAAAAAGAATGGATATCATTCTCATTATGGAAGTTACCTATTTATTTTCCAATACAGAAACTAGCAAAAATCTGTCCTAGGACTTCTTCGTTGGTAATTTCTCCCGTAATCTCCCCCAAAGGATACAAGGCATTTCGGATCTCCATGGCCAATAGCTCATTGGGGTACCCACGCTCAATCCCTTCTAAGACGGCATCCAATTCTTGTTTGCTTTTCAGCAAGTGTTCGTAGTGGCGTGCATTGACGACAATGGAAGTGGATGCATCGACGGCAGCATCTTTTTGGACCAATGCCAATAGCTTCTCTTTGAGTACCACAATGGTTTCTTTTTGTTGCGCAGAAAGCAATACATAGTCTTTTTTTTCAAAGCTTTCGAGCAGACTTGCAGCGGCTATATCTACCTTGTTTCCAATTTTTAACAAGGGAAGATTGGGCAATGTCAATGTCTCTAATACGGCCTCTGCCTGTGCAAAAGAGTGCTTGGATAGGTCTGCCACGTAAAGCAATATGTCTGCTTTGTGTAGTTGTTGCCTGGCTCGCTCCATACCCATGGCTTCGATTGCATCTGAGACGCCATCACGCAGTCCAGCTGTGTCTACAAATCGAAACAAAAAGCCTCCTATATACAACCTCCCCTCAATAACGTCTCGCGTCGTACCGGCTATAGCAGAAACAATGGCCCGTTCTTCTTGCAACAATTGATTGAGCAAGGTAGATTTGCCCACATTGGGTTGCCCTACAATAACCACCGAAACACCCTGTTTCAATACATTTCCATAGCGGAAACTATCTAAAAGCGTCGTTACATGTGCCATTAATTCTTGAGCCAACGCTTTCAATTGGTTCCGGTCTACAAAGACAATATCTTCTTCTGAGAAGTCCAACTCCACCCCCACTAGAGCGGAAAAGTGGACAAGTTGCCGGCGCAGTTCTTTTAATTGGAGGGTAAAACCTCCGCGCATTTGATTCAGTGCCGTTTGATGTGCCCGTGCACCATCAGCCGCAATCAAATCAGCCACTGCTTCTGCTTGGGTTAGATCAAAACGACCGTTCAAAAAAGCCCTTTTGGTAAACTCTCCAGGGTCGGCTATCCGCACACCTCGTTCCACAAACAGTTGCAGCAATTGGTCTACAATAAAAGGAGAGCCGTGGCAGGAAATTTCTACCGAGTCTTCTTTGGTAAATGAATGGGGCGCTATAAAGAGGGCAACGGTTACCTCGTCGATAACGACCTGGTCTTTTTGAATCAACCCTACATGGATCGTATGAGAAGCTTGTTTGGTCAGGTTTTTCCCATGAAATACTTGGTTGACGATTTGAATAACATATTGCCCAGAGAGCCGAATAACGGCAATGGCGCCCATACCAGCAGGCGTAGCCAAGGCTATGATGGGATCTTGATTGTACAGCATTGGTTACAAATGGGTTAAAAATATCTTTTCAGGATACGCTACTTCTACCAAACGGAGTCCATGCGGAGGAGCCAATGGGAGTATGGGACGCTCCATGGGTTTTGTTAACAGCCATTGCTGCACTGTTTCCCATGCCAATTTACCCCTTCCTACCTTGAGCATAATGCCCACCAAGGCGCGTACCATTCCCCGCAAAAAACGGTTGGATTTTATGCGAAAAACGATTCTATCTTCCACCTGAGACCAAGTGGCTTCTTGCACGGTACAAACAAAATTTTGTAGTTGCTTGTTGACCTTACTAAGGTATTCAAAATCTGTGCTTACACAAAAAAAAGCAGCGAGTTGATTCAACAACGCAAGGGAGGGCAATGGGTCGACCCAGAGGGCTACCTGTTTGTAAAATGGATTTTTTGTACGCACCAGGGTATATTCATATACCCGATACAAGGCATCGAACCGTGCATGTGCATGGGGCACTACTGCACGAATGGCTGTAATGCCCACATCGGATGGCAATATCCGGTTGAGTGCATACAGCAGATGGGAGGCATTGGGGATCTCTTGTTCTAGGTCAAAATGGGCTACTTGGTTGCTTGCATGTACCCCTTTGTCCGTTCTACCACTGCCCCAAATCGTCACCTGGGTAGACAATAGGTTGCTGAGCGCTTCTTGGACAATTTGTTGCACCGAGAGGGCATTTTTTTGTATCTGCCAACCGCTATAGGATTGCCCTAGGTAAGAAAGATAGATAAAATAACGCATAATCAAGACAACAATGGTAAACATTCGTTCTTTTGCAACACGCGCTTATGCTGAGGAATTTGTAGGAGTCACGGAGCATAAAATCGCAGCATGCTAGCGGTACGAGAGGATTTGAACAGCAGATCGACGTACAAATGAACAGTAGCAATAGCATTCTGCAAAAGATCTATGGAGAAAACTTTCCTACGCACATAGATGCAAAGGGCAGATGGCTTCATGTTTATTCTATTGCTAATAATTGCTGGATACGACCGACTGATAAATTGGTTATACGAGCAATTTCTTCCATAGAACTACCGTTATGGAGCATCATTTTCAGCAACCGAGTCTCTCCTATTTGTATACCTTCTGCTTTACCGATTTCCATACCTTCTGCTTTAGCAGTTTTTATCATATAATCTTCAGCAGCTTGGTTATCCATGATGCGTTTGATTACTTGCTCGTACTGGAACAACTCTTCCTCTGTCCAATTAAACTGATTCAATGCCTCATAAGCTCGGCCTATTACTGGATCTAACCCTATGATTTTACACAAATCAGCCTCAGTAGTTGCTTCAGCATACTTAAAGAAGTAGCACCATTTTTCAATGATATTGGTCAGTAAGTTTATATCAGTGATTTTAAACTTTGGTAACTCGATAAATGTAAAAGAGAAATTCTGTAAATCATGTGTATAACTATTTTTATCCAAAATAACATGATCAGATTTATAGCATATTTCGTCTTTAAAGACCATAGTATGAGTAATGGCAATAAATATCACTGCCTTTACATCTATGTATCTAGCCCCTACTTGCTTGCCTTGATTTAACTACCGTGAATAGGCTTTGGCTGCATAATATTGTGCTCTTTTTTCAAACCCTTCTTGTGGAGAGGCCTGCATCTCAATAATGAGTTGTAGGCCATGTTCATCTTTACATAAGACATCCACGATACTTTGTTTCTTAGCAGCTATTTCTTGGTACCTGAATCGTGGGTAAAAAGGTTACCTCTTTGATCTCATATCCTTCCTTAAGCTCCAGCACATCATTGATAAAGTGGATAAGAATATCTTTATTCTTATCTGTTCCAAAGATACGCCGGAAGTTGGTACGTTGGTATAAATGTACACATTATTCATTAGACCTGTTGCGTAAGTCCGATGCGTAGCAAATGATTCAGGAAGTATAAGCAGTTCTAGGGTTTTTTCTATGTTTTATGCCACCCTTTCCCTGAGTACAACAGCATTATTAAAGTTCACTAGCCCAGTCACGATGCTCAATTTAAGGGCATATCTTTTCCGTTTGTTGCGGTACCGGTTACCAATAATTTTAAATACTTTTATAGAGCCTATTTTATGTATTTTCCAAATTTTCCATAAACCTATGTATTGATGAATAAAATGACTTACGCAACAGGTCTAACCTGCTGTTCCTATCAATACCCTCCTACCCAATTTGTTGTGCCTTCAAAATCAAGCACAGTAGGTTGAACATACTTGTCTAAATCAAGCAACATGACCTGTGCGCCAAATAAGTGCAACACCGCTCTGCTAAAGGAAGCGGTTTGTTGGGTGGCCATAAAACAATCGGAAGACTTTTTTTGGGTGGTATTTAAAAGGTTGTTTGCCAAAACGAACGCTTTGACAGCCCTGGCCGTAAGCTGTGCGACATCCATGATTTGAATTTTGTTGTTACCCTGCTCTATAAAGAAACTCCTGAATGCTTTTTCTAAAAATAAGTAATGCGTACAGGCTGGAATAAGCACTTGCAGTGACTGGAAAGGCAGTTGCTTTAGGCAATCGTTGATTGCGCTTTGGAACAACCGTTTTCCATCAAACCAAGCTTCTACCATGGGTGCCAGCAGGGGGGTAGCAAGTGTGGAAAGTGTTAGGCTGGTAGCGCACAACCGGGCCTGATACAGGCCACTGCGTACGGTATGTTGCGTACCCATAAGTCCAACGTGGACGTCCCCTTTCTGCTCGAGCAGGTGGGTTATAACTGGATCAATTACATTCAATACTTGGAGCGGATTACCCATCTGTTGAAGGTAGGCTGGCAAAAAACGTTCTGCGACAGCTGTAGCGGTATTGCATGCTAAAACGAGTAGTTTGTACTGCTTAGAGAGGCAAAAGTGTACTACCTGTAGTAGGTAGCTGCGCAACTCGGCTTCTGATTTATCCCCATAGGGTAGGTTTTTGGTATCTCCAATATAATGAAAACTTTCCTGGGGCAAAAGCGTTTTGATCGCTTTTGCAATAGTTAAGCCGCCTACCCCGCTGTCATAAATCGCAATTGGCGCAGCAATAGAAACGGAATTGGATACAAACACGTTATATTTTTTAGGCTGATAGATCCTACAGGAATCACAAAAGAAGGAGTGGGCCTACCAGGACTTGAACCTGGGACCTGCTGATTATGAGTCAGATGCTCTAACCGACTGAGCTATAGGCCCTTTGCTACTCGCATACAAGGTGCCATGAACAAAACATTGACGCACAACCTTGTACGAACAATATTACGTTTTTTTTTCTAAAAAAACGAACATTTGACATTCTATGGGTACATTTATACCATAGAGCTGTTGCGTAAGTCCTAAAAAATAGTCGATGTTAAAATTGGGGGTCCCAGATATCACTTGATCTAAGATCTCCTGTTAGAACTCCTTATAGGAAGCCATATTTTCAGGTATTTTCCAAACTTTCCATAAACCTATGTATTTATGAGTAAAATGATTTATGCAACAGGTCTAATAAACTCACCATACTGCCAAGGGTATGCTTGTAAGATCGTCCCGGACGACGGTAGTTAGCGCTTAGATGGGCTTCAAAAAGAGGCGTCAAGGATACGACCAGTTGTTCCATTTTATCTCTATCGATCCCTAATAAACGACGTAAGCTATGGGGATGTTTCGTTAATTTTTTATAGGTTAGTGTCATAGGGGGATGGTTTTACCTGACTTTGACCCCTATTTTAACCCTTTTGCTCCTTAGTACCTAACTATAAGCTACTTACGCAACAGGTCTATTGATATTTGACCCGGGTTGAATAAGTATTTGTCATTTTTTAATGCAGGTACCGGTCGTACGAACAAACCTATTACAAGGTACAATAAAAAAGACCCCATTTCCCAGTGCCTATCTCGTCCGCACTTGCACCTCCCACCTTTTTTTGCCGATTTCTACCCAGTGGTTTTTGCTTTCTACTTTTTCGGCATGCCTAGGCGCTTGTACGACCTAAGTGGTGCTTAAACCTATTTTGTGCACAGAGGGGACTTTAGTGTAATTGGCGCTCCTATTTCTACTGTTTTTATTGCATATACTAACTTTTATATATAAACTTACTGATAGTATAAATTTCCAATTATACAATTTTATCTAATTATCAATTTTTTTCTTATCAATTTTTTTCTTATCAATTTTTTTCCTTGCTATGGTGTTTTGCATCTGTCTTTTTACATCCAGCTGACGTGGGGTAAAAAGTTAAGAAGCAATGCAAAACCAATAGATATTTTATAGTATAGTTATAACAAAAAAAAACAAACACATGGAGTGTAAAAAAATAATCTCTTTGCCTATTCAAGCGTCTTTATGCTTATTGATGCTGGCCTGCGGCACAAATCCTGGAAACAAACAGCCCCTTAGCGCATGTTCTGAAAAATCCAAAGCACCTCGATTGCAGACGCCCAAAGAATCAGTGGGTGGTCCTGGTACAGCAGGAACGGGAAGTGATCGTGGTAAGGAATCTTCTTCCAGCACTTCTAACACTCCTAGTGGTTTTACTTCATTAACAAAAAAACCTGTAACACAAGATGGAAATCCGGAAAATACAAAAACAGAAAGCAAACAACTTGAAGAAAATCTGGGTAAAAATCCGGGAAATACGAAATTAGAAGAAAAAGAAAGCGTAAAAACAAAAGCAGAAATAGCAGCAGAAATAGCAGAAGAAGCAGCAGCAGCAGAAATAGCAGCAGAAATAGCAGAAGAAGCAGCAGCAACAGCAGAAAAAGCAGCAGCAAAAGCAGCAGCAAAAGCAGCAAAAGCAGCAAAAGCAGCAGAAGAAGAAATAGCAAGAATAGCAAGAAGAACAGACATAAAAAAAGCAAAAAAAGTAGCAAAAGCAAAAGCAAAAAAAGAAGCAAAAGCAGCAAAAAAAGCAGCAGAAGCAGCAAAAAAAGCAGCAGAAGAAGCAAAAAAAGCAGCAGAAGAAGCAAAAACAAAAGCAGAAATAGCAGCAAACATAGTAAAAACAGAAGCAGCAGCAGAAGCACAAGCAAGAATAGCAGAAGCACAAGCAAGAATAGCAGAAGCACAAGCAAGAATAGCAGAAGCAGAAGCAAGAATAGCAGAAGCAGAAGCAAGAATAGCAGAAAAAGCAGCAGAAGTAATAGAAAAAGTAACAAGAGCAGAAACAAAAGAAGCAAAAGAAGCAAGAGCAACAGCAGAAGCAGCAAAAAAAGAAGCAGAAGCAGCAAAAAAAGCAGCAGAAGAAGCAAAAAAAGCAGCAGAAGAAGCAAAACGTAAGTAAAAGCAATCGTAATACCAAGCTAACAATGGCCTAACAGAACATCGCTAGTTTGGTAGTTTTAACTCATAACCAGGCAGATAAAAAATCTGCCTGGTTAAACTTGTTGGCTGCATGCGACCTACTACTTCACCCAAATGAAAATACTGGATTTCGTCTCGTCCATCATGGAACTTCTTTCCCCTCTCTATCAACTGCTTTCCACCTCCTTTTTTTTCAAAGTCGCAGGTTGCAGTACGGCCTTTTGTTATTTATTGCCAAACAGGTACGTCCCTCATGCTACAAACGCAGCACATCCATCCAATGGCCAACTTAAAAATCAGAGAGCTCATTTTGTACATGGGCATTTGCACGGCAGAAGTTGTGCATGAACCTATTTTATGCTTAGAGGGGTTGTTGGTATAATTGGTGCTGCTGCTATTGTATGTACTAGTTTTTTTAACTAAACTTGTTATGCACTACAGACAGCAAGTTAAGGTGCATGAGTCTCCTATTCTTCGGGAGCCGGATGCCAGCAGTTCCGTTCAGTTCTGAAGAGGGACCTAACCGAGTGATTGGTTAGGTCTACTCGTCGCAGGTTATTTATCTTGTTTTCCTTTCTATTCTATAGTTTTTTTGCAACTAGTTTTTTGCATCCAGCTGGCATGGAGCAAAGAGCAAAGCAAAACCAATGAATCCTTAGTTATAACTTAACTAAACCAACATATGATCTATAAAAAAATAATCTCTTGGTCTATTCAGGCATCTTTAGGCTTATCCATACTGGCCTGCGGCAGAAACTGTGGAAAAGTGCCTTCTTCCAGCATTACCAGCACTGTTCCAGCAACGAAGAGCAGTAGTAGGGGCAAAGTGCCTTCTTCCAGCCCTACCAGCACTGTTCCAGCAACGACGAGCCGTAGTAGGGGCCAAGTGCCTTCTTCCAGCATTACCAGCATTGTTCCAGCAACGACGAGCAGTAGTAGGGACAATAGCAAGGTTCCCTCTTCAATCGCCTCTAACGCTAGCGTACCAGGTGGTAGTTCTACTATAGTAGTAACAGGAAGTGATAGTAATAGCAAGGTGCTCAGCACTTCTAACACCAATGCAGTAGAAACGAAAGAATCAGAGGGCACAGGCGAGAAAGGCCTTACTGGTGCCCAAGAAACAGAACATAATAATGACAATTCAGACGAACAAGACTTTTTTGATGCCCAAGCAGAATTTGTAGATACTGAAGCATTTTCTGATGCCAAAGAACATTTTGGAGGAGATGCCGTACAATCTGTAGGAACAGGAAACCCTAAGGAAAATGTAAAGACTGATACTAGAGCTGTTGCGTAAGTCCTAAAAAATAGTCGATGTTAAAATTGGGGGTCTCCAGATATCACTGGATCTAAGATCTCCTGTTAGAAGTCCTTATACGAAGCCATATCTTCAGGTATTTTCCAAATTTTCCATAAACCTATGTATGTATGAACCTCAGTTCGGGATTAGACTTATTGTGAATCAGTCATAAGTATCTTTTTTATAGATGGTTTTTTCTCTTTTAGCCCATAAGCGGTAATTCCAGCTATCAAATTGACTAGAAAATTAGGTAGACTCCTATGCCTGGAATG
>DATGWI010000114.1:0-6615 GCA_035299565.1 Amoebophilaceae bacterium
TTTGCTGTTTGACAAACGCTGAGTGAACAGTCATTTCATGTGAAAGTATAAACAAGTTGTTTAATTGTTTCAACTCTTTTCTTACTTTTCAGAAATTGGCATCATGAGTGAAATCTATGGCTTACGTGTAGCCCTTTCACGCACTACTAAGATTTCGCCACTCCCGATTAAAGGGATAAACAAAACGGACACTGCTCGAAATGTTCGCGACAAGTACTGTGCAAAATATAACTTGCGCGCTATAGACATCCCTGGTGACGGGTCGTGTCAATATGCAGCAGTGCTCACCGGACTCGATCACCTCGGAAGAAACCCTGGAAAATGGAATGTGGGCGAATTTCGAAACGCACTTGCTGCATATGTTGACAAGCAGATGCGAGCTGGCGCACATACAACAGTGTACCAGACGGTGAAAACCCGGATCAATGTTGAAGAACAGTCGAAGATGTACTACAAGAGGCACAACGTGGAGTTCACAGCAAATGAACTGCTGAGAAACATTCGCGGCCAGAATCCTGGGACACGTTCGTGGGGCGATGACGTTACTCTTATGTTGATGCACCTCTTCTTAGGAGTGCATTTCACAATTGTAACGTATGCTGTACATCCCACAACGAATTGGCCAATTGTTGATGCGTATTCCATCCCATCTCCAAATCCATCCAGTCGAAGCGTGCCTTTCGTCTTCTTGTTCCTCCAGACTGAAAAGCACTATGACGCTTTGTTGCCAAGAGATGCTGCCGATGACATCATGCCAGACCTACCAACACAACATCAGCGTCGTCTTGAACGTCATCGTGAAAAGCTGCAAAACACAACGCTATACCAGAAAAACTGTACGCTCTTCAAATTGAAGAAGGTTACAAAGGAGGTTATAAAAAAATTTGTAACCTCCGAAGAATCCTTTGTGAAGGAAATAGCCGTGAAGAACCAGTGTATCATCCCACCAGAAGAACTTGACACGGCAGCAGATGAATATGCATTACCAAATGCGATTCTTACTGGTCTGCGTAGTCAGGGTTACAGTCTGCCTGATACAGCAGATGACTTAGAAAGTGACTTCATCGAACAAGTAAAGGGTCGTCGTGACTTGTACAAGGACCAGCTTCAAATGATGCTGAGGCAGCGAAATGTGCCAGAAGAATCCTACTTAGAGACAGCATGCAGAGAGGGAGATGAATTTGCACTACGGGTTCTTGCAGATTGTCTCGGTATTGTGATTCATGTGTTGCATGGACGTGTGCAGCAAGTGGAGAGTCGCCAGCGGACAAGAAGTGTTGTCGACCAAGATCTCTTCTCGGTCAATGTTGAAAACAATCCTCGTGCTGCAGTCATCTTATTGCGTCTAATGAGAGAGAGCAGACCAGCTTGGCTTTCACTTCAGCCTCTCGGTACTGCATTCATAACGCAGAAACGCCAAACTAAGCGACACGTTACTCTCACGCCACCCACATTGGCCACATCAAATCGATTCCAACCCTTGTCCGAAGGAGTCGTCGACGAGGAAACTGGAGTACCAAAAACGCCCATGGCAAAAAAACGAGACAGAACAAGATCGTTAACAAATACCCCAAAGCGAAGAAAGACGACGCAGGAGCGACGAATGCCACAAAGCACCTGTCGAATGACATCCGAGAAACTGCGTGATGGTGATCGTGCTGCTCGGCGGCTGTTCAGCAACTCAGACGACAACGTAGATGAAGCCGAAATGTCATCTTGCTCGACCATCAACAGAGATGAAACTGAATTTTCAGATAGAATAGAGATGAGAGCAATTCAACGAAGTCAGAAAAATTTAGAGCATCATGTGAAGAAAGATACATGGCCAGAAACCATTACAGATGAGACAATTGATTCGTGTGTTGATGAATTCTTGAGAGCTACTGGAGATGATGAAATCACGCGTAACTTTTGTTCTGTCTGCGCAATTCGTGTATTGGATAATAGAAAAATCCACCAATTCAATTATGCAGAATTTGAGTCAAAATATCTATTGGTACTTCACAAAACAATTGATCGGTCACAAATAAAACACGAAGGACAACCGGGTAGTGCCTGGAAAAATAGCAAAGATGGACCAACTGCTGGTATGTTTTGTGATATTATGGATGACTATTACTTAGAAAAAGCGGGAATCACAACATATTTTAATCCTAATGATGAGACATTTGATCATACGTTTGAAGTATGTGACACGTGTGTGACTGCATTGAAAAACAAAAGACTACCAAAAATGTCTATTGCAAATGGAAATTATTTTGGACCAGTTCCTCCGCCATTGAAAGATTTGACAATTATTGAACAGTTACTTATTTCGCGAATTCGAACAATGATGTATGTCGTGAGTCTGAAAGATGCTGGTGGGAATATGGGATACAAGTGTTTACGTGGAAATTGTGTTGCATTCATGCAAGATCAGTCAACTGTTCAAGAACTCTTGCCACCTCCAATTGATTCCATTGGAGCTACAATTCAGATATCTTTGATTGGAACGTCTATGCCATCAGATACAACTCAATTGAAACATATATTACGAGTACGTCGAAATCACGTAAAACATGCAATTGATCATATCATTCATCTACGTTCCCAAGATAAAGATAAAGATGAAATTATTGTTACAAGAATATCGCTGGAGAACATCGATGAATTACCAACAGATGATATCCCGCCACAAATACTGCAAGCCATAACAGTCATTGATAACCCCAAAGCGGTTGCAATGGATGAAGCGGCGCATGCAGGATATGCAAATTACGGAGAAGAAGAAGCAAACACAGGTGAAACTGAAAGTCAGCCACCAACAACGATTGACTTGGAAACATATGGTGTCATTGATAAGAATGCCATAGGAATAAATGACGAATTACGTACACGGCATGCCTTAGCAAATCTACCCAGTCACAGTGACAAAAAAAAGGATACACGTATTTCAGATGCTGCCAATCAGGTGATTGCAGTAACAAGGGACAAAACTCCGGTAAATGAGTATAACAACAAGCACTTGTGGTATGATGCATTTCCAGTACTCTTTCCCAATAGAAAGGGAGCGCCGGAAGGTGAGCACCGCTTGCAAAAAGTAGGAATACAAGAATGGATTGCGCATGTATTGAACATTCGCGATGATCGATTCCGAAAACACGCGTATTTCTTATTTTATCTTGCAAACATGTTAAAACGTCGTGAGACGTGTTTGCTTTCAAAAGTACAACTAAAAACATCTGCAAAAAAGTACGCAGAAGTTGCTGCGATTATGAGATCATTGTCTTATACAGACTTAAGAGACGAAACGATTCGAGCTGAGAAAGGAGAACCAATAAAAAATAAAGAACTTAACAAGCTCACCGATACATTGAAAGCGGTTGGCACACGTGTCAAAGGATCAACGTATGCGCGTTTGGCATGTAGGCAAGAAATTCTGTCAATGCAACTTCGCTGGGGATTACCACGGATTTTCCTCACTATAAATCCACACGACTACAATAGCCCTCTCCTTTTCTTCATAAATGGCAAAAAAGAAACAATTGGAGGTCCATTTCCAAAGAAATTAGATTACAACAATCGACGGTCTACTGCAATATCAGATCCAGTAGCTGCTGCAAAATTTTTTCACATTGTGATTTCGAAAACATTGGAGATTCTCATTGGATATGAACGCAAAGATAAAATGGGCGTGTTAGGCAAAGTACGTGGGTACTATGGAACTGTGGAAACACAAGGACGGGGTACATTACACTTCCATTGCCTAATATGGCTGAAAGATTTTCCACATACAGAAACATTTTATGATAAACTGAAGTGCGATGAATATCGTGACAAAGTTAAAGAATTCATCGACAACATTTGTACCGCATCCTTGATTGAACTGCACAATATTCCACCAACTATTGATGTCAACACATACATAAAACCATCTGATCCTCTAGTATCGAATGATGACACCACTTACAGAAGTAAATTTGAGAACACAGTTGGAAAGCTTGCCCACAAAAACCAAATACACCGACACTCCTTTACGTGCTATAAATTTAGCAAAAAAGTATATGGTAAAAATAAAAAAGAACCAAAATGTCGATTCAATTTTGATGGCGATGGGAAAAAAATTATACAAGAAACACGAGTCGCCAAAGATGGGAGCATCACATTGAAGCGAAATCATGGTATGTTGAACGATTACAATCCGGCAATAATGTACTGTATTCGTTCAAATATGGATATTCGCTTCATCCCGGGAAGCAGAGATTCGCGTGCTATTGGAATATACATTACAGAGTATATTACAAAAAATGCATTAACAACACACAATATCATGACCATTATTTCCAGTGTCATGAACAAAATTGGAGATGATCGAGTGAACGCAGATAATGATGATGCATGTAATTTAGTGCTAAGATGCCTAAACAAGATTAACGTTAACCATGAAATTAGTTCTCCAGAGTGTGCTCAATACCTTTTAAAAACTCCAGATCATTACACTTCCGAAGACTTTGCGCCACTCTTTGTTGGAGACTTACTTAAGAGTATGGAAGCATTAACCAAAAAAGAAGAAGAGCCGTCGGAAAATCTAGACATTATAATGGTCAATGGAGTATTGAATATAGTCAATCAGCGCATTGATTACATCTCACGATCAGATAAACTTGAGAATGTTTGCTTATATGAATTTGTGTCAGATTATAAGAAGCGTAAGATAACAGAAAAACCACGAGGTCCACCATACTTGCTTATGTCTACACATCCACAACATGAAACACATCATATGGTTTATTTGAAAAACAAGAAAGTTGTTCCAAACCTCCTGAAAATTCCACCAATACAAAAAGAATCGCGAGATGATTATGAGCGTATGATGTTGATTTTGTTTGTGCCATTTAGAGATATTGCTGATTTACAATTCAATACAGAAAACAGTTGGAAACAAGCTTTTGAATATGCCAGACTAAATAATAAAATTTCTTCCAAGATGAACGTGATTCTTAAAAATCTCACAGATATACATGGTGCAATGGAACAAAGAGAAATGGATCACATCATGCGTTCAAATGCTGATGATGATTCAAATACAAATAATGACAACAGAGAATACTTTGAAGAAGAAGAAGTGCCAATGGATGCTGAGGCGTATCAAGATGTCGACGATGCTCTGGAAGAATTGATTGAAAACAATCAAGCCGCGCTTGATAAGGAAAGTGTATCAGCGACAGAAGCTTGGGCTGCATTGAAAGAAATGCTGAATTCGGATGCGCAGAAATCACATCAGCATATACAGTCAAACTACACTACTGCTTCAACAATAATTGGTATGAACATTCATGAATCACATGTGACCGAGTGGGAAAAACAGATAAAATTACAAGAACTAAAAATTAATGAGCCAACAGCAGAAGAGTCACCAGTGTCACCAACACAACCTCAAACAACAACAGCACCAAGTGAAGCACCACAAGCAATCCCAATGACAAGTAGTGCTTTGAACAAACTACGAGATGATATCAAAGAACAGTATACACTCAATACAAAGCAGGCATTGGCGTATTCCTTGGTGGTTGATCACCTTATTGCTTCAGAGATCACGACAACTCCACAGAAACCATTTCGGTTTTTATTACTGGGAGAAGGCGGTACAGGGAAGTCACAAGTTATAAATTCTATCCGTACATTCTTTCATACAATAGGTAAATCGCAACTGCTGCGTCTTACGGCATCAACTGGAAAGGCTGCAGCGTTAATAAAAGGAACAACCATACATTCCTTAGTTGCGTGGTCAAGAACCAAACTGAACAAAAATCCATCAAAAATGCCTGACAAAACTAAAATGATATGGAAGAGAGTTCGATACCTCATCATAGACGAATGTTCCATGATTGGCCTTAAATTCTTATCATATGTATCACAGCGTATTAAAGAAGCTCAGAATGATACCAGCAGCAAATCGTTTGGAAACGTCAGTGTTGTTTTGGTTGGTGATTTCTTTCAACTTGATCCAGTTGGAGAGATGTCTTTAATAACACCAGCATTCAAATTCAAGACTACAGCTGATCCGCAGGGAAATCTCATGACAGGCAAAGTTATATTTAGTAAGGAATTCCTAAATGTCATTATATTATCTGAACAAATGCGGCAAGCTGATGATCCAGATTATGTGAAGATATTAAAAAACTTGCGCTATGGAATCGGGACAACTGAAAATTATGATTACTTGATGAAAAAGATAATAAAGCCAGGAGAAACATCAGTCGACGTTTTCAGAACACGGATAATAACAACAACAAATCCTGTCAAAGATCGGCTCAATGATGAAATGATCACTCAACTTGCAAAGATGCATGATCAAGAAATATGCATTATTACTGCTGAAGATACATTTTCAAAAGCCCAGACACAGAGAAAAGTGCCGACAAAAATACGAAATCAGATTCGAAACTTAACGGGCAAAGCTTGTGAGCATGTGCCAGGACGAATGCGTCTCACAATTGGTATGCCTATCATGATCACTAGCAACATATCAGTAACATTGGGTATAACGAATGGCTCCATTGGTGTTTTATGAGAAATTCTTTTTCGTCCCATAGATCAACATGTTTCAACTTCATTTGAGGAGTACACGTTAAA
>DATGWI010000115.1:0-7497 GCA_035299565.1 Amoebophilaceae bacterium
GCTTGACGCATGGAATCTATGTCTCCTCCAAAAATTTGTATTCCAATGGGCCGTTCGTAGTCGTGTATGTCTAGTTTTTGGACACTCTTGGCGGCATCACGAATCAACCCTTCAGACGAAATAAATTCGGTGTACATCAAGGCTGCACCATTTTCTTTGCAAATGGCTCGAAAAGGCGGATCGCTTACATCTTCCATAGGGGCTAATAGCAGCGGAAAATCCCCCAATACACAATTTCTAATTTGAACCATAAAATCGATTGCTTTGTTGTCTTTTTGGTTTGTTTTGTAACGAAGATACCTATTTTTTTTCTAAGCTTATCTCTTTTCAGTTGAGGCATCGTTTGTAATACGTTTTTTTATGTCCATATAATATAGTATATTGGAACATTATTGCGTTCTTGCTTGTCTTTGTATCCAATCAGAAGGCTCGTTTGCGTATAATTTAAAGGGCCTGTAGCTCAGCTGGTTAGAGCGCTACACTGATAATGTAGAGGTCCGCGGTTCAAGTCCGCGTAGGCCCACTTTTGAGTCTTACGCATCAAGGCAATAGCTATACATAAAATTCTTTTGCATTCCCATGAAAATTCTTCAATTTATCAAGCAGGTATGTACCATTGCCATAGGTTTTGTGCTGGCATTGTTTTTCTTGTTGGTTGTATTGTTTTTTGGTTTGGCCCAATTAACGCCTGCAACAGGGGTTTTCTATGCACCTTCTACCAATGCTGTTTTGGAGGTACGTGTGTCGGGGCGTATCGTAGAAATACCTCCTGTTTCGTTGGTTGGATCGAATCCTGGTACGATTGAATTGAAGCGGTTGAAAAATGCAATCTATGCTGCCACCAACGATGCGCACATCAAAGCAATTTATTTAAAACTATCGGATATCCAATCTGGATGGCCTGTCTTGGAAGAGGTGCGTGCTGCCTTACTTGCCTTTAAAGCCAAAGGAAAAAAGATTGTGGCATATGGCGACAGTTACAGTCAAAAAGTCTATTATTTGGCTTCTGTGGCGGATGAAATTGTGCTGCACCCGAGTGGTTTATTAGAGTTCAAGGGGTTCTCTGCTACCGTTGATTTCTATACTAAGCTCTTCGAACATATGGCTATAGACCCGGTTGTATTCCGGATAGGCGCATATAAGTCTGCAGTAGAACCTTTCTCTTTGAACAAGATGAGCCCAGAGAACAGAGAACAGATTCAAGCCTACCTGGACCATGCGTATGGTCACTTTTTAAAACAAATAGCATCTGCCCGGTCTGTTTCGGTGCCTCAACTCAAAGCATTTGCGCAAAATCTTTCGGCGGTATTGCCCGAAGATGCCCTTGCATCCAAATTGATTACCAAGATTGGATACGACGAAACAACCAAAAAGGAGCTAAAGCAATCCATAGAGCAAGCTTATGGTACTTCCAATCCAGTTTTTATTCCTTACAAGCGATATGCTATTCCAAGAACAAATCCTAGTATAGCAGATAAGATTGCCGTGGTAGTGGCAGAAGGTGAGATCGTAGATGGTCCTACTGTGTCTGGTTGTGTAGGTGCCCGAGATTTTGTGAGCATACTACAGGCCATTCAAGCAGATCCTACCACCAAGGCCGTCGTATTGCGCATCAATTCACCAGGCGGTGGTGTATTGGCTTCAGAAAACATCTGGCATGCTATAGAAGGCTTAAAATCCGTTAAGCCTGTGGTAGCTTCAATGTCTGATATGGCTGCTTCCGGTGGCTACTACATTGCTGCTCCTTGTTCCTATATTTTTGCACAACCTACTACCCTCACCGGGTCTATAGGCATATTTGCTTTGTTTTTTGATCCTGCAAAACTGATGCACAAAATTGGTATCGAACGAGATGTGGTAAAAACAGCGCCTTCGGCAGATTTCTTACAACCCCGTACCACCTGTTCTGAGGCAGAAAAAACCTTCTTATACAAGATGTTGCGTCAAAACTATGAGATTTTTCTAGACAAAGTTGTACAGGGGCGGAAATTAACATCCCAGCAAGTAGCACAAGTCGCTTCTGGTAAAATCTTCTCAGGTACTGTTGCGCAGCAAAATGGGTTGGTCGATCAACTGGGCGGCATCGAATCTGCCATTGAAAAAGCCGCTTCATTGGCACAAACAACCGCCAACTGCAGGATCGTTTATTTTCCTTTGCCTAAAACAAGATTAGAGGCAATCTTGGAATGGATTGGACCCAGCCTGCACAGTAAGGTATATTCTATATTTGCACAAGTCTGTCCTTGGCTCCATCCTTTGCAGCATATTTCTATGCGTTCAGGGGTAAAAACCATACTTCCATATGTGGTTTCTGTTGAATAACTTGTAAGAACGGGTTGAGTCCGATTTCCTGGCAGTCCAACATCCTGTACACGCTCTGGTTGGGGAACATACTCTATTTGGTTCAAGATGGGAACCCGCAACTTGAAGTAGATACAGCAGAATCAAGATACGGGATTGCCTCCCTACAACATGGTCCTCCTTTGTCCGTACTTTTTTTTGGATACACCAGAATATAAGATCAATGGTCTGGCTATATCAAACTTACCACTATACAAAAGAACTATAAAATATAACTTGTAACAAACCAAACGTCTGTATAACTGTATGAATCTAGAGCAGATCCCGTCGGGAGACGATTTCCCGAACGATGTAAACGTAATCATCGAAATTCCAATGCACCACGATCCGGTAAAATACGAAATCGATAAAAAATCTGGTGCCTTATTTGTAGATCGGTTTATGCAAACCACGCTGCGTTATCCATGCAATTATGGATTTGTACCCCATACGTGCGCAGGAGACGGAGATCCTTCCGATGTCTTGGTCATAACCTCTTACCCTATTGTACCTGGTGCCGTAATAAAAACCAGGGTCATTGGCGTATTGCTTATGGAAGACGAAGCTGGATTCGATGAAAAAATTATTGCATTACCTACCCAAAAAGCAGCTCCGGAATTTGCACAGATTGAACACATCGAACAATTGAGTACGCTTTTAAAAGGACGAATTATGCACTTTTTCAACCACTACAAAGATTTAGACCCAGGAAAATGGGTTAAGGTAACAGGATTTGAAGGAAAAGAAAAAGCCTATATGCTTTTGCAAGAAGCAGCCCAACAAGCCAAGCAACAATAAAAAAATGGCACTATCAAGCCAAAGATGTCTGGTTGAGCATAAAATAGGCTCTATAAAAGTATTTAAAATTATTGGTAACCGGTACCGCAACAAACGGAAAAGATATGCACTTAAATTTAGCATCGTGACTGGGCTAGTGAACCTTAATCATGCTGTTCCACTCAGGGAAAGGGTGGCATAAAACATAGAAAAAAACCTAGAACCGCTTATACTTACTGAATCATTTGCTACACATCGGACTTACGCAACAGGTCTAATATAGAAAATTAATAAAAACCCCATAGCGCTAGGGTACAGCTTATCCAGACAATGGCATGAATAATGCCTGCGATTGGCTTGGGCTACGTTTACCCCAACAACCCCTTTTCTAAAAGACACACCAGGATGCAAGGACAAGAGACCATAAAAACCACACAAAACACTTCCACCCTATTTTTTTAGGATACATACCAAAGCCAAAAAATTACATATTTGTTTATAAAAAGTCAATAACAGGACTAATATGTACATATATAAACAATAATTTGTTCATTGCATTCCATTTTTGTTAATTCATGCATTGTT
This sequence comes from Amoebophilaceae bacterium, assembly GCA_035299565.1. GTDB lineage: Bacteria > Bacteroidota > Bacteroidia > Cytophagales > Amoebophilaceae > Cardinium. Next base: position 3,703 of record DATGWI010000115.1, read on the forward strand.
TTTGTATCGATCCACTTTACCATACAATATCTTATGATGCACATAGATTTGCTGCTTGTAGCCATTTTTTTAGTTGTCTTATTCGTCTCTGGCCTCTACTACGGAAGGGGCGTCAAAACGTTTGAAGATTATGCCTTGGGCAACCGGAAACTATCTACCTTTGTTCTTACTATTTCATTGATTGCTACGACCTATGGCGGAAAGGTTCTGAGTACTATAATCAATGAATTGTACCGACAAGGCTTTTACGTATACATCATGGACTTAGCAAATCCTATGAGCTCTTACTTGGTTGCTCGATTTGTTTTAGTACGTATGAAAGAATTTATGGGGCATTATTCCATAGCAGAATCCATGGGCAGCCTATATGGCCCAGGCGTCCGCATGCTTACGGCCCTCCTTGGCATCTTGCTGTCCATGGGATTGATTGCCGCACAATTCAAAGTTGGGTTTCACACCATGACTCTATTGTTTCCGGAAATGGAAAACTTTTCTATGCTATCAGCCATCCTTTTGTCACTACTGGTCATCCTCTATTCCAGCTTTGGAGGCGCACGATCTGTAGCACTTACCGATGTCTTTCAATTCTTTCTGTTTGGCGTCTGCTTACCCGTACTCATTTTTACATTGCTTTATTTTCCCAAAGATCCATTGGCTGGATGGCAAAAAATGACCAGTATGCCGCAATTTAACCTCAAACAGGTCCTGAGCTGGAACGATGCCTTAAAGGGTGCACTGGCTTATTTACTATGGCGATCAGTTTTCCCTTTTGATCCAGCACGCATTCAGCGCTTTTATATGTCCTCTTCCATCCAACAAGCAACCAAGGTTTTCAAACAAAGTGCGGTCATTCGTGTGGTGCTTGCAACACTTTTCTTGGTGCTTGCGATTACCTTACATGTGGGCGGGAATACCATACCCCCTACCCAAAATGCCCTGGATTACCTAACCCAATTGCCCTATTTTCCAGGCATACGAGGCATACTTGTTGCTGCCATTATTGCCTTATTGATGTCCACAGCCGACTCCAGCCTACACGCCGCTTCCATCCTATTTGCAAACGATGTATTGGCCGTATTAAAACAATGGGCAAATAGGAACCACAAGCCTTCCTTGAAAACCATTCGCATTGCTTCTGTACTGATTGGTTTAGGCAGTCTCTTATTCGTCATACATACCACGAATGTCTTACAATTGCTCAATAACATGGTCCATTTTTATGGTCCTTCCGTTGCCGTTCCTTTCATCTTGGCTAGCTTTGGGTTTCGGCCTCGTTCCGCTGCAGTACTTTGGAGCATGATCGTAAACATCCTTGTGGCATCGTACCATATTCTGTACGAAGGCAAGTCGGTAAACCAAAAAGAGGTCTTCCTTGCGCTTCTACTTGGTGCATTTGTCCTATTTTTGTTGCATTACAGCTTACCCAAAGCACACCCACAAGGTTGGATTGGCATCAAAGACCGTAGCCCCGTTGACCTACAGACACAAGAAACCAAACGTTGGTGGATGAGAAGTTGGAAGCAAATAAAAAAAATGGCCACCTATTCATTCGTTGCGGCTCGTTTCCCTAGAAAGGAAAATACCTTCACATTATTTGGTATCTACATCATTGTAAGTAGCTTTCTTGCTTTGTGCTCCATCCAAGCATGTTACCTTTGGCCCTATACCTATTGGTATACCATTGTGATGGCTATAGGAACGATACTCATGGTTTATCCCTCTTTTCATGCCTACAAACCAGGTGGAAACAAATGTCTACATCTATTATGGCCTGTTTTGCTGTTTGGGATACTCTTTATTTCTGGCATGCAATTTGCTGTTTTGGGCCATTTTTCGCCCATGTTGTGCATCCTGTGCACAAGCAACCTAGCCGTTGCAGCTGTTTTTATGCCATTTCAAATGGTATGCGTGCTATCCATACTGGCGTGCTATAGCTATCAGTTTCTTCCAGTTACGATACCCGTTTGGTCTACCGTATGGGAAAGTTGGGGGGCCGTTACGCAACCTGCTGCCTATGCCATGGCCATGGCATGCATCGTACTCATCACCCAGCTCTATAGACATATGCGGGACCGAGCCATTGCCAAACAAAATGTCATAGCATTGGCCAGAACCTACGAACGCAGCGCTTCGCTTCAAGCCATTCACAACCAAAAGAATTGGTCTAGGCTGGATCCAACACATGGAGGTGCCATGTTGCAAGCAATGAGTCAGCTACTTGAAAAACCACATCAGTACCTCTATGCACACGGCCAAGAACAACTGGGCGCATCCATCAAAGCCTTTATGAAGAAATTACACGCATTGGGTAAGTTGTTGCTGCAAAGGGCCAAAGAAGAACGCAGCCTCACCATCGACCCCGATGCCCTACAATCGGTAGCAGTGGCAGCAATTATTGACCAAGCACATCAGAACGTACGCGACCTAGAAGAGCCCATTCAATTGCTCCTCCGAAACCAAAGTAATGTACAAGAATTGCTGGCCGACCCGGCACTTTTGGAACGGTTGCTCACCATAAACTTTTTAGAGACCAGCAACCGCGCGCAAGACGAAGAATGTATGATTACCTGTACAATTACAGACACCCTGTTGCGTTATGACTCCGAACAAACCATCCAAAGAGAACAACAAACGCTCACCCTACCCGCATTGGCCTTTTGCATCCGTACCGATGCCATGGAACAGGAGATCAAACCATTGTACAACGCGACAGATATGGTTACTACGGGTTTCCTCCCAAAAACAGAACAACAATTGTACCAAGCAGAAAGCAGGCAAATTGTTGAGTCACATGGAGGTTATGTAGAAATCTTAGAAACCAGTGAAGCCCTGTCGTGTCTCTATGTATTGCCCGTAGCAGGAAAGCAGGTCATGTGTTTTAAAACAGATGACTCCAATCCATTTGAACCTTGCATAGCAGAAACAGCCGAAAGCATTCAACAAGAGAAAGAATTGATAGAACTGCTGGTTACGCAGACAACGCTACAAAAAGACATAGTAGAAAAAACAATTGCTTTCACCAAAAATGCTTACAGCAGCATGCTGCGCCCATCAGGCGAACCCTACTATACCTATTCGATGGAAGTGACGAGATTGCTATTGGATGTGACCCAAGATCCAGATACCCTTTTAGCAGGGTTGTTGCACGATGTAGTAGAAAATACCTCAATTAGACTCAGTCAAATAGAACTTTTGTATGGATCTGCAGTGGCCCATATTGTCGACATGGTGACCTACTACAATACGAATGGGTACCGCTGGAAATTGGAAGCAGAAGAAAATAAAAGCATATTCTTAGAGACATGTAACGATATTCGGGTAATCTATATAATGTTAGCCAATCGATTGCAGAACCTACGTACCCTAACCATGCACCAATGGGATGACCAAGAACGGATTGCAAAAGATACCATAGCATTTTACATCCCATGGGGCAAAAAACATAAAGTAGCACAATGGCTAGCTGAAATGGGTCAGATTTGTGAGAAAATTTTGGGCAAACGTTCTCAATAAAAGCAATGGAGCAAGACGCGGTTGCACTTAAACTCCATGTGAAATCCGTGTCTTCTCTACTTTCTAATTTTACTGGCTTACCCATCATGCTAGCATCTCCCTACCTACTTTCATTTTTACAAAAAAACAGTACGGTTAGATATATACTAAAGTGAAATGAAGATGCGGGATTAGCGGCCCTAGAACCGTTCCTTTTTCCTTCGTAATTTTGTTTGGATACACAAAAATAAAAAAATCAAGCACTGAGTGAAAAAGGGAGGTAGAAAGGGATGACGCGCTTTC
>DATGWI010000116.1:0-2313 GCA_035299565.1 Amoebophilaceae bacterium
AGCGGAGCATATGGCTACGTGCACGCATGCCCCAGGCAATGAAGACGATTGACTCTGAATGGTTGATAACTTGACAACGGTGCGCCAGAGTAAAGATCCGTCGTTGAGTTGTTGCCATGCGGCTAGCTCATCATCCAGCACATCTGCGCACACACTTAGCCATCATTCTCGGCTTTCCCTGGTTGGATTGGCCGAAAAAGAGCCCCGGAGGGGCGACCCGACCGTCGGCGCAGCCGACAAGCTTACTGTTAATGCAGGCCGGGTCTTGAAATTTGCTATTATTTTAGAGCTTCCCGCCTCGACTCTTTCTCAGCAACTATGGGGAGTTGGCCTCTGAAAAAATCACCAAAAATCACAAATATTACCAGGATGAACATGCGAGAGTTACAGGCCGCCATCTTTGATAGGAAGCGCGGGAAAAATCGTCAAAGTTGGCAAAAAATTGTTTCTATAGGAACGACCATGTTAGCTAAATTGCGCGTAACTAGTGAAAAATCCAACAGTTTGGGGAGTGCTTCCTGTGGCAGGTAGGTACATCCTTGGGGCATCTTTCTACATTGGTTTGGTTACTAAAAACATGTCCGTTCACTAGTTACGGGCATCGGGACCGCAATGACGAGCGAAAAAGTTGGCGAAAAAATCTTTGAAAATTGCCAAATAAAAAATACCATCTTGTAGAGAACCAAAAGATGTTCTAGGGATTCCAAGGATTTTAATTTATCTCAATTGGGGGCTGAGAAACAATTCTTTAAAAATTGCTCCCATAGACGCGTAATGCTAACGGAAAACGCTGTAACTAGTGACTCACCTGTACGTTGGTAATCTAATTTGGAGGGCTGAAAGACCATTCCAAGGGGCACCTTCAGGCAACATCAGCATGTCTCTGGCATGGCTGGTTCACTAGTTACAATCACGTGAACGATGGAAGTCGTGTGTTTTTTGGTTTTTTGTGAATATCTCGTAAAATATGAGAGCTAAAAATCAAATGAGAGCACCTTAGCGACTTGTTTTTACCTCCTCTACAACTTTGAATACCATCATGTTTTCCATACGACCCATAGTTCGGGCCTCACAGGCCAGGAATGGTGTTCGCGTGAACGCACAAAAACGGTTTTTTGTACAAAAATCCAGAAAATGCCCAATTGCATGCCATCAGCTGCTCATATATTGTTCACTATGTTGAATACAACTGGCTGGGCCCACTCCTGGGTCAATGGAGCCAATTATTTCATTTTTCTGGACGATTGCATTTCTCGTGTAAATCGTTTTTGAATTTTTCCATAGTCTGAATGACTTCTTTGATGACATTGAGTCCAATATAAATTATCTGCTTCAAAAGGGCTTTCAGAGGGTATTTTTAAAATTGCAATAGCTGCATTTGTTCACTAGTTATGGCCAATTGTAGTTTACCGCACTTTTGATGTAATTGCTATTTGTTGCCAACCAGCGCTCGAGAAGCTCAGTAACAATTTTTTATGCATTTTTCTCTGATAGAGCAAGTGGCAAGGCACACTTGGGTGCAACAAAGTTGACAAAAGAGGCAAAATTGATCAATCAGTGATTTTTTCATTACAGTCATACTACGTGACTTGGACTTGAGCACGTGCACCCACATTATGGGTTGTAAGTAGTGGATCATCCAACTGTTTGGAAAATCCTTTGGAGGTTGCTTTCAAGACCTTCTCTCACACACTCTGCCACTGCTTGCAACTTGCTAAATGCTTCCATTCACTAGTTACAGCTTCTTGAAAATGGGCTATTTTCATGAAATTTCGATTTCGAATAACTTCTGAACAATTTGAGCTGGAGGAAATCTACGACATGCCAGCTGATGCAAATGCTGTCCACTTGCCTTCTGTGCACCCATGTCATGTTCTCAAGCCTCTCTCATTGCTCTGTGACGAAATACGTCACATTGCATGCACACATAACTTTGCATTATGCTTCATTTTTGGCTTTTGATGGCAATATGAGCACTCTCAGCTATTTTTCTGCAACAGAGAAGGTGGCAGGGCACGCTTGGGTGCAACTGACTAGACAAAAAGTTCAAATTTGATTAATCTGTGATTTTTTGACTACAGTTCTACTACGTAACTTGTACACGGTCACGTGCGTGCACATTTTGACTTTCATCTAAGGTCCAAACTGTGGTTTGGTAAATTGCTTTGATGGCTGCCTGGAGGGTGTTTGGAAGAACAGTTTGGGACTGCCTGCTGGCTTGGAAATGCTCCAGTTCACTGAGTACAGCTCCTCAAACATGAGCAATTTTAAAAAATTTTGATATTGAATAACTTTTGGAATATGTCATCTGGA
>DATGWI010000117.1:0-3648 GCA_035299565.1 Amoebophilaceae bacterium
TACCGCAACAAACGGAAAAGATATGCACTTAAATTTAGCATCGTGACTGGGCTAGTGAACCTTAATCATGCTGTTGCACTCAGAGAAAGGGTGGCATAAAACATAGAAAAAACCCTAGAACCGCTTATACTTCCTGAATCACTTGCTACGCATCGGACTTACGCAACAGGTCTATTTAAAGAAACACCTAGTCAATTTCAGGAAAAAGTACTAAATTTAATTCCCAAGAAGCAAGCTAGGATAAAGGAACAACCTGGTGAAACTTGACATTTAGCCATTTTTCTTGTTTGTTTCATTTAATATGCCTAATATTGTTTTTGCTGCACGAATCCAGCAAGGTGTAATTATGCCATACAACAACAGTTTTTATTTATTGACAGTCAGTTTTATATAGTATAATATTTTCTTAATAAGACATCATGTTATTACAAGAAATATAACTACCAATTATATAAAATATATGTGTGTAAATCAAAAACATAAGTCATATTTTTAATCCCGAATTCCCGTTTATTGGTATCGCAATACCAAATTGAGGTTTCAGTTAATCAATTTTTTTCTTTTTATTATGGCTTACTTTGTTTTTCCAAACCCAATCCGTGCCAGCTTATGCCTATTGGCATCAGGCGCACTTGCTTGTAACAAAACGTTTCGTTCATTTGAAATGGAATCTTCCTTAGTCGATCCTGTCTCGGCGATGCAAAAAACAGCAGAAACAAAAGCGACCATGGAAACCGTTTTTACCCCTCAACCTCTTTCACGTGCATCATGGGAAGATTTGCTCCTAGCCACGGGTCTTATGTTGGAACAGGCAGCAGCTAAAAACGAGCTTAAGCCCGAAAGAGAGCTGCACCATGCCGCTTGGTTGAGTGACATGTATCTTTTGCAGCAACAGTGCAAAAAAAACGATTGTTATGTAAATAACGTATTGGATGCCGATGAAGTTTCTGCCCTACACTTAGCCGTCTATAAAGGTGATGGCAATTGCATCCAGCTGCTGCTAAACCAAAAAGCTATCGTTTCATTGGGCATGAAAATATCCGGTATTCAAGCCCTTCACATTGCAGCCAGCCAAGGTAATGTGGCGGTCCTCACTCGTTTGCTGCAGGCAGGTGCTTCGGTAGAAGACACCGATGCTATAGGACGCACTGCACTCCATTGGGCAGCTGTCAAAGGAAGCCTTTCGTGCATACGCAAACTTATACAGGCGGGCAGTTCCCCGACTCAGTCAGACGATTCCAACGACACGCCGCTCTGCTTGGCGCTTCGGTATGGGCATGCTTCCGTAGTCAAAGAATTGATCCAAGCAGGTGGCGTGGTGGATTGTTTGTATTGCATGGACGGCAGCAGCAACTATATTGCGTGGTGGGCATTGGTGCATGGCCATGACTCCTGCTTAAAGGCATTGATCGAACGTAGGGACGTTGTCCTAGATTATCAAGAAAAAGCCGCATGTGACGCCAACCTATGGGAGCTCGCCTTGCGCAAAAAGAGGCAGCTTGGTTTGCAATGTCTCTTGAAACACACACCAGGCTTGGAATACTGTGATTCACAAGGCAATACGTTGTTTCACCTGGCATTGCAAGAGGGATTTATAGCAGCTTTTGATATACTTGCGAAGGCCTTACCAGGTAAACTCAATACTCCTAACCATGCCAGTGATACTACGCTACATGTTGCTGCCGCGAAGGGAGATGTCGAAGCGATCCGTGCGTTACTTAAAGCACCAGGGATTGATGTAAATGTAAAGAATAAATATGACGAAACTCCATTGCTTAAGGCTTCCTGGCAGGGATATATCGAAGCCGTCCATACCCTGCTTAAAACGCCACGGATTGACGTGAATATGAAAAATAAAAATGGCGATACGCCACTGCATGGAGCTGCCGAATGGGGACATACCGAAGTAATCCGTGCGTTACTTCAAGCAACAGGGCTTGATCCAAATGTGCAAAATAAATACGATGAGACCCCACTGTATAAGGCTTCCTGGCAAGGTCATATTGAAGCCGTCCGTGTGCTGCTTCAAGCACCAGGTATTGACTTGAATATGAAATATGAAGATGGCAGCACACCACTCCATGGAGCCGTCGAACAGGGGCACATTGAAGTAATTCGTGCATTGCTCGACGCTGGTGCAGAGGTGAATGCGCAGGGGCTTTTTAATATTACACCACTGCATAAGGCTGCCGAGAAGGGACATGTTGAAGCAACCCATGTATTGCTTGCCGCTGGTGCTAAAATAAATGCGAAAAGTTTAAATAATGAAACCTCTCTGCATATGGCTGCTGAGCAGGGACATGTAGAAGCAATACGTGTGTTGGTTGCCGCTGGTGCAAGAATAAATGAGAAAAGTTTAAGTGCTAAAACCCCTCTGCATATGGCTGCTAAAAACGGACATGTAGAAGCAATGCGTGTGTTGATTGCCGATGGTGCTAAAATAAATGAGAAAAGTTTAAGTGCTAAAACCCCTCTGCATATGGCTGCCGAGCAGGGACATGTTGAAGCAGTCGATGTATTGATTAAAATGCCAGGGATTAATCCGAATGCAGAAGATAGTGCAAGATGTACCCCACTGCATCAAGCCGCCAGAAAGGGACATGCTAAAGTGATCGATGTATTGCTTGCCGCAGGAGCAAAGGTGAATGCGAAAGATAAATATGGAGAAACCCCGCTATATAAGGCCACCAGCAGGTGTCAAGCCAAAGCGATGCGTGCGTTGTTTGAAGCGCCAGAGATTGAAATGAATGTAAAAGATAATGTACATCATGAGACTCCGCTCGATGTAGCACAAAAACAAGGAAATGCTGAGGTCCTGGAAATTTTACAAAAGGCGATCAATCAATAGTTTAATCCTTTTACATCAAATCTTCCTGGAGCTTTTTTTCTTGTATGGGAGCAAACAAGTGGCACAGGGAAAGGTGATGACCGGTAATAAATTCCCGTAGAAAGCGTTTTCTTGATGCTGCAAGTGTCCGTGCTGTCTATCAGCCAGCGATGGGCACACGCTTGTTGTACGGTGATAATTTTTAACTAATTTACAATGCTTTTTGTAACAATTCTTATTCTTCAACAGTATGAACTATTTATTTTATAAAAATATTTATTTTCAATAACTAAATCGGTGCGGAATGTGGATTAAACCATAAATACAAAATTAAATTTGCGTGTAACTATACTCAATCGGAATGAAGATGCCTTTTCAGACTCCCTAAAAATTCGTAACATTGTGGCATGAGTACTTGGTTATCTACCGAAGAACTCCGGTTGCTGGAGCTTCGTCATAAAACAGAACGAGATAAGCGGATCGCTGACCGTATTAAAGCCGTTCTTTTGTTCCATAAAGGCTGGCTACATAAAGAGATAGCAGAAGCTTTATTTGTCAAGTTTCACCAGGTTGTTCCTTTATCCTAGCTTGCTTCTTGGGAATTAAATTTAGTACTTTTTCCTGAAATTGACTAGGTGTTTCTTTAAATAAGTTAGGATTTATTTTGTACCTTTTTTCCCTATGGAAGTTCCTGAATGGGCATAAGTAGGAGCTAGTCCAATGTACTTAGAGAACTGTTTTGCATTTTGGAAATGGTTGCCCCCTCCAGTTGCAACAATAAGCTCCAGAGCGGTTCTATTGCCAATGCCTTTAATAGAACT
>DATGWI010000118.1:0-1535 GCA_035299565.1 Amoebophilaceae bacterium
TAATTGAATTTAAAAATAACGTTTTTTTTAATGCTTTAAATTTTTTCTTTACTCATTTTGTATATTTGTCTGTCAAGCTAAGCGGAAGCAGGCACTGCTGGGGAGCATCCTGCCAGGAATAACTTGACCTTTGAAATAATCAGGCAGGTAAATCCTGCCTTTTTTGATTATTTTAAAGCAAATACCTCATAAAACCCAATCCCACGTGGGGTTAGGGGCATAAAAAGCCGTAGGCTCCGCTGACTTCTTTTTCTTTGACCATGTCCTTAATCTATAGTTCTCTAAAACATGTGCCTCACAGGGTACTAATCCGTTGCAACTCATGTGTGGACGGTCTGTATTGTAAAGCCATATTGCATACTTTATCTCGCGTCTGGCATCTTTTTCCCCTAGAAAGCCTTCTCCGATCTCGTATTCTGTCTTCAATATACCATTTACCCGCTCAGCTATAGCATTCTCATAGGGGTCGTATTTGGTAGTCATACTGGGCTTTATGCCATTTTTACCTAACAACTCAATATACAAAGGATTACAATACTGAAAACCACGATCGGAATGGTGTGTCAATTCCCTCTCAGGATATCGCCTATTCTTTAAGGCCATTTTTAAGGCTTCTACCGCATTAATTGTTTTCATATTATCCGATAATGCCCAGCCCATGATTTGTTTTGAATATGCGTCTGTAATTAAATATAAATACATAAATCCTTCTTTGGTTCGTATGTACGTTATGTCACTTACCCATACTTGTTCCGACCGTTCTATTCTAATATGTTGCACCAAATTGGGATGCTTGTAAAACATATGTTTACTCTGGGTTGTCTTAATAAACCGTTTACGTGTATGAACTTGTAAATTCTCCTCTTTTAAAATGATCAAGAATTTGTCTCTCCCACATTTTATCAAGTATTCCTCGAATACGGGTTTCACCTTATCATACAACTTCACACCTCCCATTTTCTTGTGCTTTTTACGTATGGCTTTTACTTGTTTTACTATTTTGAGCCGGTTCTCTTTCTTCTTCTCTTCTCTAGCCAATCCTTGATAATATGCCTGGCGGCTTATCCCGAATAGCTTACACAAGACCGCTATATTTACTTTTTCTTGTGTGTTGGCAATGTTTCTATGAGCGATTCGGGTAAATACTTTTTTAGCATTTCTGTACCATACTCTTCTTCTATAATACCCATTACCGCCTTCAATACTTCATTTTCACCCTCAGACACTCGTAATTTTGCCCGCAGGTCGGCGATATTTTGCTTTGGTGATTTGCCTCCCATTTCTCGTAATTTTTTCTCAAAATTACCATATTTCTGTAACCACCCGCTAATTGTTTTTCGGTGAACTCCAAAATGTTTGGAAGCTTGATTCTGTGAAAGTTTTCCGTTCTCTATAGATTCTACAACTTCAATTTTGTAGGCATAAGAATACCTATTTTTCCATCTTTCATGTGCTGGAATTTTGTAATCGCTCATAAATTGATCTCCTTTTCTTTTTCAAAAAGTGTCAACTTATTTCAGGATAAGACAATTTTT
>DATGWI010000119.1:0-3661 GCA_035299565.1 Amoebophilaceae bacterium
CCAACGGCCTCTGGTCGCTCGGCACCAAAAACGTTTTTATTGCCGGGCCGTTATCGGTTACTGCACCAAACCAAATCTCCTCTGGGACAATAGTCTAGCAAAAATAAACTTGACTTACATAATTCTAAGATGTAATTTTGATTAGTATCATAACTCTCAAATTCTTGACAATTAATGCCATGACAAAAGTTCTAATTGCATCATTTTCTCAGTACGGGTCTACCAAAAAAAATAGCTGATCAGATTACACTGGGACTAAAATCATCAGATTTTGACGTGACTAATATTTCAATATTTGATAACAAGGTTATTGATTTAACCCAATATGATATTGTTGGAATAGGATCTCCCACATATTTCTTTAGACCACCATTTCTGATGATGGACTTTGTTAGAAATCTTAAGGGCCTTGAAAACAAATCATTTTTTGTTTTCATTTTGTATGGAACAATCCAAGGGGATAGTGGTAACTGGATCCGTAAAGAACTCATCAATAAAGGCGCTAAAGATTTGGGATATTTTAAAACCTATGGACCAGACTATTGGCTAGGCTACATAAAAAGAGGATTCATGTTTTCTAATTTATCGCCAACAGTACAAGAACTTCAATCTGCGGAAATCTTTGGTAAAACAATCTCAATAAGATTCACAGACAAATCGCGTAAAACTGAAATATTTGATCCTTCAGCTCCTTTCATGTATAGATTGGAAAAATTCCTTGTTTCTAGACCATTTGCAAAAAATATATATAGCAAAACTTTTCGAGTTAATAAGAATTGCGACAATTGCGGGATTTGCGTTAAAAAGTGCCCAATTAGTAACATCTCCCAGGATGATGGTAAGCTAAAATGGCGATCAAACTGCTTATTATGTGCAACTTGTGAGTTGAGTTGTCCTAAAGATGCAATTCATTGTGCTTTTGATTGGGTTATTTTTTCTCCCTTTATGGCCTACAATATTAATCATGCAAAACGCAAAATTCCTTTCGTCAACGTTACCCACAAAAATGGGAAAACTATCCTGATTTAAATAAAAGCAACCGATAACACGGACGGTAGCATTAATTACAAAAGCCAGACATATTGACCACCTTTGGCCGGAGTAAATTGACCACATCAGAGTTGGTCCTGTAAAAGAGCTTTCTCACAGTTAAAAGTGATTTAACAAATTTATCTTTTTAATTCATTATTTCCATACTTTTTTGTCTGTCCCTAGTTTTTCTCAGCGATTCCCCTTTAAGTTCGACACGATGAGCGTCATGAACGATCCTGTCAAGGATTGCATCAGCTATTGTCTTTTCTCCAATAACCTCATGCCAGCAGTTAACGGGAAGCTGCGATGTAATTATCATCGAAGCTTTTTTATGTCGATCCTCAACTATTTCCATTAGTGCAGACCGGTTCTGATGATCGAAAGGGATAAGTCCAAAATCATCGATAATAAGCAGATCCTGCCTCTCTATTCTTGAGATCTCCTTAAGATATGATCCATCCGCCTTGCCCATCTTTAACCTGGAGAAGAGTTTTCCCAGGTTTGCATAATACACCTTGAAGCCAAGTGTACATGCCTGATGCCCAATGGCTGATGCAAGATAGCTTTTACCAATGCCTGTGCTCCCTGTTATAATAAGGTTCTCACGCTTACTAATAAAATTACATTCTGCAAGGCGCATTACCTGGTTACGGTCAAGATTGCGTTCGCTTTGATAATCTATGTTCTCCATGCACGACTGATAGCGGAACCTTGCGTTGCGCAGCCTTCGTTCTATGTTGCGGTTAAGCCTGTCATCGCATTCTGCTTCTATTAGCATCTTGATAAGCTCATCCGCAGAAAAAGTGGCAAGCTTATCATTTTCAAGGCTTGTTTCGTAAGCCCTGGCCATGCCAAGCAGCTTGAGCTTTTTAAGTTTTTCGAGTGTCTCCTGTGTCATTTTTAATGGTTTATAGGTTTATTGATAATAGTTCTTCCCACGGATGTTTTCGTGTACGGGTATATCTGCCATCAGGTCATCATATGTCAGCAGATCATATTTGTTCTCAAGTATTGATTTAATTGCCTGGTAAGAGTAGTTCTCGTATTCAATGGCCCTTTTGCAGGCGTTTATCAGCCTTTCCCTTCCTACTCTGCGTTCAAAGCCAAGGACTCCCTGACATGCTTTGTATGCCTGCTCGGGATGAGATTTGCTGTCCATAAGACTGGTGATAAAAAGCTTAACGATTGCATCTATCGATTCAGCCCACTTGATAAACCTGTCCGGGTTCCACTCCGTGAGATATTTGTGTGTGCTGGCAAGATGGTCCGGATCGGTTGTGTAACCATAAGCCTTTCGATTCCTCTCGTGCCTGGCAATAAGCGCATAATTATAAAAGATCTCAATGGTGGAAGGCGAGTACATGGCCTTCACCTTTTTACCTATATAATGATATGGTACGCTGTAGTAGTGGCGATCTTCCTTCAGGCATATGTGCCCGTTTACTGATACCGTTGAGTATTGCTGACGCTTGAACTCGTAAGGAAGCGATGGTAGTGGATGCAAAGTCTCTTTCTCAACCTCGTCAAAAAGAGATCTGCGGCTGTAAGGCCTGTGGGAGAACCTTGTATTATTATGCGTCTCCACGATCTCCCATATCGCTTCATTTAGCTCCTGGAGCGAATGAAAAACCTTATTATCAAGCACCGAGTAAAGCCTTTGATATGCGATCTTAACTGCTCCTTCAACCAGTGCCTTGTCTTTTGGCTTGTATGACCTTGCCGGTAGTATCGTGGTGCTGTAATGCAGAGCAAAGTTCTCGAACGCCTGGTTAAGCGTGGGTTCATAAAGCGAGCTCTTGGTCACGGCACTTTTAAGGTTGTCCGGAACGATTGCCATCGGAACGCCTCCGTAATAAGCAAGGGCATGTTCACAGCAACCGATAAAATCCTGATTGTTCTGGCTCATGACCGCTTCAATATATGTCAGCTGGCTTGCTCCGAGTACTGAGATAAATACTTCGGCATCTGTTATCTCGCCTGTTTCCTTATTTATTATATGAAGCTTTTCTCCTGCATAATCGACATACATCTTGTCTCCGGCTGCATGCTCGATATGCATCACAGGCTTGCTCGTTTTATGCCACTTCAGGTAATGATGCTTAAACTGTGATACTTTATACCCGTCAGGATGCATGGCTATGTACCTCTGCCACAGAATAAGCCTGGTGATACCTCTTTTCTTAAGCTCCTTCTCCATAGTCGGGAAGAAGGCTTCAAGCGCTTTGTACTTGTCCGATGGTTCAGGGATAGCGTTCTCGCCAAACAGTCTGTTAAGCTCCTGATCGCTCAGCTGCTCAACCCTTTCCGGCGTAAGGTCAAGCCCGACATATATTTTAAGGTATTTTTTTAATGTGTTCCGTGAGACACCTGTTAACTCACTGATCTTTAATTTACTTTCTCCTTGCGTAAAGAGTCTTAGCATTTGTCTTATCTTACTCATGTCAGTCTTTTTGTTAGCCATAATCCAGCTGTTAATAGTAAAAACAGCAAAGATTATTGCTACTTTTTAAACATGAGAAAGACTCTTTTCAGGTGGTCAATTTGCTCCGGCCCTGGATGGTCAATTTGGTCCGGCTAAAGGTGGTCAGTTTCTACCGGCAGAGGGTGGTCAATTTCACCGGCTTTTCCA
>DATGWI010000120.1:0-8686 GCA_035299565.1 Amoebophilaceae bacterium
AGCAGAACTCGCCCTGCGGGCTCAGACAGCTGTTTTCCTTTTCCTCTTTGCCTGCACGCTTTCTATTCACTCCTTTTTTCAAAGGCGCGTTTTCCAGTACGGACCAGATCGGAACCCGCAACTTGAAATTGATTTAGTATATAAATAAATCATAATCAACCAAAAAACTTAATTTCAATCCCACTTTCATGTTATAATCGATTTAGAAACAAAAGCACGTTGGTGGCAAACAAGCTTATGAGCTACTTCCAATAATTTTCTCATACAAGCCTTATTCTCAAAATAAACACACACATCCAGTCTTGCTTTGCCGACATCTATTCCTATTATTTTTCTCATAGTTAAATTTCTGGGATTGC
This sequence comes from Amoebophilaceae bacterium, assembly GCA_035299565.1. Classification (GTDB taxonomy): domain Bacteria; phylum Bacteroidota; class Bacteroidia; order Cytophagales; family Amoebophilaceae; genus Cardinium. The sequence continues at coordinate 360 of DATGWI010000120.1, forward strand.
TAATCAAAAAATAGATTTTCTAAAAGTAAAAAGTGCTAAAATAATTTCAACCATGCGTTTAGACTTAGAATAGCCGTTGGTTTTTCGTCTAAAACGGCATAAATAGTGACGAAAAGTAGCATGCATACTTTCAATAGCTTGTGTATATTGCTTGCCAACGACATGCCTGTCAAATGATCTGTACAGGCAAGATCAGCATGTCGTAGATACAAAGCATTTTTTCATGCATAGCCAGTAAGTGGTGCTGCTTACGTCCTGTCCAGGAAAAAGTCGCTACTGAAAATTTTGGGTGTAGATCAAACCAATGCCAAAAAGATTCGATTTAAATGCATTGCTTTCTAGCGTCAAGGGTTGGGAATACATTTTAGCACTCATGTTCTGTAATTTTGGAAGCAAGCAAACGATTTCCCAATCGTTGATAATGGTAGACGTTCTGCCAAGCGCACTGGAAACCTTAATCCGTCCCGACCAAAGTCGATAGCTTACTTTGATTTTTGGGGTTTTTAGCACATTTAATTCCTTTTTTTTATATTGGTTTATAGCTAAATCAGTCTCTACTTCTAGGTTTTGATCTAAGCTCGATGCCCAATCTTGTATGCGTTGAGAAAGCAAATCGCTGATGCTGTTGTTGATGGCCTCCCAACTATGGATCTCTGTATCATTATAAACTCTTTTTGCTACAAGCACACTCAAAATCTGCTTGCTGAGGTAGCTTTTATCCAACAACGTTTTGGACATACATGCTTCAAGCAAACTATTTAACTCAAAATCACTACTTTTTATTGGAAAGAAAAGTCCATAGGTAATATGTGGATGACCCAATCTGCCATTTGCCATAAGTGAAATCTCTACTGGAATAGGCCGTTTGTCAGTACTTTTTGGGAAAAACTCAGTTATAGATGCCATTTGCGTATAGGTAGCTTTGATATAAGCAACCCCTTCTTGGGGGTAACCATTAAACATGACTTGGCTATTTGGTATAATATTGAATTTTTTTTCAATCAAGTTATAAACCGAAACAATACAAATACCGCTTTGGAATACATAATTGCCCCTAACATAGGGCTTGCGTTTCGTGCCTACTTCCAGCTGAATAACGCCTTCTCCACTTCCTTCAATACTATCTTTGCTGCCGTATGAACCAAATACCACTTTACTGGTCACAGAGGGCAAGACTTTTAACTCAAGCATTACACGAAAATCGGTTCTGGCTTCGTCCTTGGGCAATAGCCCTCCTTCGGGATGCGATATGGTGGGTTGTTGCTTCTTATGGATAAATTGTACCAATGTTGTGTCGTCTGCTACGTTCTGTCTTTCATGAGAAAGAACCGTAAATTTGCCTCTATTGGCCGTTGCATTGGCTTGTAACACCAAATCCGTAACAGGACCCTTCAATACCAATGTTCCAGTAGCATATAGAGAACCAAAAAAATCAGGTTGATGTGCTACGGTAGTATTTAGTAGGTGTAAATCCTCTACCCTACCCGTAAGCAATAAGGGGAAATCTTTTTGGAGGGTTATGGTTCCAGTCAATGTAGCATTTCCCTTTTCATGATCCTGTAAATGAAGTTTTTCTACGGTTACCGTATTGTTTTTGATCTGAAACCTCCCTGTAGCCTGATACAAAGTATTCAAATAATTTATCTGCAATTGCCCTTTGTCGATATGAGTTTCCCCATTGAATTGAGGCGCATCAAGTGTTCCGGTTACCGCAACCGTTCCGCTGAGTTTTCCCTTGATGTTCGAGAAAATGGGTTCTGTCAGTGGATTGAGTCCTTGCAGATTCATTCGTTGAAAGACAGCAACAAGGTCTAAACTATTTTGTGCTTTTCCAGGAAAGTAACGACCGCCTACCTGCAAAAAGGTTTCCCCTTGTTTTTGCAACCTTCCTTCCAATGTTACTGCATGTTCACGTTCATGCCACGACAGTTTTGTGTGGAAATTACCTAGGTGCTGGTCCTTGAAAAGGCATTGTTCTAGCGTGAGGTTTCCTACAAATACCAGATGGCCTTTTTTGCGCTGGAGTACAAGGTGGGTATGCAACTTACCTTGTATGGTTGCCTCCACAGCTGGTAGGTGATACCTTACGCCAAGGTTGCTTATGTTGCAACGCAATGGGCGGATGGTGGGTAGTTTGGAAAACGTACCCCCTAGCACAATTTGCTCTTCTCCACTGGTAATATATATTTTGCCAACTTCTATGGCCTCTCTTCGAATCAAACTAGGCCGTTCGGTACGCAGCTTCCACCTTTTGTCTGCCAGCACAAACTCAGATGGGTCCAATGCCACTTGTATCGCATCTTTTAGGAGTTTTCCGGAACAGGTTAGCGCGATTCGGTTGGGATCTTTTGTCGTGGTATGATCCAATACAGAAAGCGAGAAACCAGCCCGCTCGATCCGGCATTCCAGAGAGACGTTTTCTGCTTGAAATTGCCTAAACCAGTCTTGCCTGCCTGCACAAACGGTTAGTTGAACGGAACGTTTGTTGGGGTTGTTGAATGCTTGGGCTGTGAGTTGGAGCACAACCTGCTCCAAGGTTAGTGCACGCAAACGTGAGAGGGTCTCAGCGCGCACATTCAACGAAAAATCATAGTCTTGGTGGTACGAAAAACAGCCCGTAAAGGTGGTTTCCGGTGCTATTTCCCAATCAGATGAAAACCAGTGAAGCAACGGAGCTCCTTCCTTGTACCGCAAGGTATAGGCTATGGCTAGCGGAGGGATTGAATTGGATACTACTTGGGTGGCTAATGGATCCCATGTCCGACGCAATGTTTCCATGTGTTGGACCAAGCTCTTTAATGTAAAGGTACCTTTTGCTTGCGCATCCAGCAAAGGGGAAGTCAGCGTTACCAAATTAGTTACGCCCTGTTTTTTAGAAAGCAGGGTGATGTTTTTGGCGGTTATCTTTTTGTCTACGGATTGTATCTGAAATTGCTTTAATGATACCATACCTGTCGGCATTTTTGCCAATAGATCGTGGATGGTAAAGGAAAATTGTGTACCCAACTGCAATGGTTTTTTGCTCAAGGTAAGTTTTTCCAAACAACACCGTTCGACTATACCATCTGCTTGTAGGTTCATATGCCGATCTACTTGATAGCTTCCTGCCAAAGAAAGCAGCAGATTGGGATCCTTGCTTTCCAAAGAAAAAGAAAGCAATCCCTTTGAAAGCGTGGCACGTGCGCCTATTTGCTTGTACGCATAAGCATCGGTCTTGATTTCAGGGATGTGGGCAAATATGGCTGCTGTTCCACTTTCAAGTGGTAGTCCTTGTCCTTCTACGGAAAGAGCTGCGGTCAGTTCTGTAACTGGGATAGAGGGATTTAGCTGATCTATGGCTAGTGCTTGCAACCCAATTTTACCCACATAGCTTGCCTGTTGTAAGTCTTTGTTGAAATCCATGAGGGTCAATTCTATTTGACTGCGCCCTAGGTTGCTGTGCACAATGCCCTTGCAGGCTGCCTTTGCTGCATTCCCTATCAGGGCCACGTCTTGCAAACGCACATAGGCTAGAGTGGTTACAATGGGGTGTTGTGCCTTGATTTCCTTGGGAAAATGGGAAGCTAGTTCCTGTTTGTGCAGCAAGCCATCGGTGATGCATAGGGAGGCTTGGGCAGTATTGGAGGACCATGGCCAGTTTCCGCTGCTCTTGAGGTATCCCCCTGTACGATCGACCGTTAATAGGCAGTCTTTCCAGCCCAATGCTTGCGGCGTTAATGCCAGTTTTCCTTCCAACGTATAGTTTACATCAATGCCCTTAAAACCCTTCCAAAATATGGCCAACTCAACCGATGCCAATCGGGTTCCCTGCAATGTTGCCTCTACCTCTATCTGTGCTGCCTCCGAAAGCAAAGAGTTCATTTTCGGATGGTTCAAGACCATACTTCCTTGGATGCAACTTTTTTGTGTAACAACCTGGAAATGGTCTAGCTTACTATAGGTGGGTGTTATGGAAAAATGGGCACGGGCATTGTTTACAATCAGTGGAAAAGCATTTGTACCCTGGTAAGATAGGTGCATCAAATCTCCTTTGTAACAGCCCCCCTGAGCGCAGAAATTTTTAACCTGCAAACCCATCTTTTGTACCCAGAGGTCTTGCTGTGTAGCCACATTGCGGCAACGAACGTTGAAGTCTTGTAGGAGCAAGTTAGAGATCGAAAGAGCCATGGCTTTTTCAGACTGAATGGGTAAAAGAAGGTTGGTATAGAACGATTTTGAATTTGATTGTGCATCCATTTGTTCTATATAAAGCTGGGTACCGGTTACTGTAACGGTATCGATCAGACCGGACTGGCGCACCAGCAACCGAAACAAATTTAGGCTACCCCGACACGATTCAATGGTACATAAAACTTGATTGCGTGAATCTTGAACCGATACGCCTTGTATGTCAAACTTACACCCACGAAACCGAAAAACCTGGCAATGAATGCGGTAGGCTGTTTGCGCATACACATGGTCAAGCAAGCGATGTGCAAGGTTTTGTTGCAACACAGGAAACTGCAACAGCACAAAAAGAGTTGTGCACAGCAGCACTGCACCAAGCACAAAACCCTTCACAAGGGTTACACTCCATTGTTTTAATTTTCTAAGATTAAGTACAATCTTGTTTTTCAATGTCAATATGGGACAAATTATAAAATGAAAATCTTATCTTAAAGGTATCAAACCGATCAATGCATCAATTTAACCTGTTTTACCCAAAAAAAATGGTATCAGGAAAACGTATGTGTGGTTTTTAAGCAATCTATACTAAAGTGAAATGAAGTTGCAGGATTTCTCCCTTCCAACCGGTCCTGCTTCCTTCGTACTTTTGGTTGGATACACAAAAATAGAAAATCAAGCGCTGATTTCCCTTTCCTCTTTGCCTGCGCGCTTTCTACGCATTCCTTTTTTCAAAGGCGCGGCTTGCAGTACGCACCAGAAAGAAAGGGAAACCGCAACTTGGAATCGATTTAGTATGGTTACGGATGCACGTTGCCCCTTGGGCCTAATTCTATGACTTCCATATCCTTAATTTTTTGATCTTTGAGCTCAAAACGCAACAGCGTACGCATGTGATGAAATCCTTGTTTTCCAGCGGCACCCGGATTTAGGTAAAGCAAGGGGGGATGTTTGACATCATACATCACCCGTAAAATATGGGAATGGCCACAAACAAAAACATCTGGTATGGATTGACGCAACTTGAGGCGTATTTCTGGTGTATAAAAAGGAGGATTTCCACCTATATGAACCATCCAAATGGAAAGCCCCTCACAAACAAAAGAATGAAAATCAGTATATTTACCCCGAACAATGCGTCCATCAATGTTCCCATATACGGCTCTAAATCGATTGAACCGATCAAAAGTCTCCAAGGGCAGCTCTTCTCCAATATCTCCTGCATGCCATACCTCATCGCATGACTCAAAATGAGTAAAAATAGCAGGATCAAACCACCCATGGGTATCCGATAATACACCAATTTTCATAGTTATGTTGGTTACAGATTGTATACAAATCTGAAGCGGATAGGTCTCATAACCTAATTAACGCTTTTTGCACCAGAGGCATTTGAATGCACGTTGATGGAACTGGAATCTAGCATCGCACACATATATGTATGTAAGCATTGTACGTAACAAATGCATATTGCCAATACCATACTTGTACCATAAGCCATCCAGCGCAACCAATTTCTATTCCTGCCTGCTATGCTTTATAGGATTTGTACCATTTGGCTTGGCCATAAATCGCTACAAACATAAGTAAATCTGACATTCCGCACAAATTTCCTTAAAAATTCATTAGATAAATTTGTTAAATACAAATAATATCACTATATATAAAAAGTCAGCAAGGTTGCATACTAAGAGCAGCTTTGTATAACCTGATATATACGTGTAAATCACATAAAAACATTACATTTAAGCCTTGCAAGAGGAAGGATACAAGATGTATCCATGCAACCAGACTTAACCAAGGTGTAAAGCAGCGTTGGGTCTTGATCTACTCTCAGGCGGCTTATGAACGAGAATGCACAACCTTAGACAAGCGTATAGAGCAGCTGGAAAAAGAACTCAACAAGCGCACAAAATCCCTAGAAAAGGAGCTTTTTAGCTGTGAAAAAGACTTGCAATTATCCGTCAAAAAGTTTTCGAAAACGCTTCAGTATCATCGATTAGATTACCAGATTCATCAAGTGTATCAATACGAAAGTAAGGGACGTCCTAAAAAGGGAGAGTCTCCTAAGGCTACCCAAGAAAGCAACAAGAAAATAATGGGTTAGCATTCCCCTCCCCACTCCCCTTTGTATTTTAGGCTACTATTTTTTGGTTTTGTCGAAATATTTTTTATAACTGTAAATCAAATAAAAGCATGTAATTTTGTCCCATATTAAGGGATATTATGTTAAATAGAAACCTACCTGCTGTCAAGGGACTAACATTGGAAACATATTGACTATGTGTCTTAGCTTTGATTTGGATTTCTCAAAAACTAACTTTACCTTCCAGGTGCATATAAAATAAAAACAATATGGCAGAGCAAACAGAAGGTAAAGGATTAGACAGGGAGCAGCAGATAGGAATGGTTATGCCAAACAGCTACATTCCTGTTGGAAGTCCTGATGTCAAAGAGATGATCACACAAAAGTTGTATGCAGATAAAACGGCCTATATCGCCAGACTCTTTAAGACGAATGGAATATATTATTTCTTTATTAGGCCCCGTAGATTTGGTAAATCCCTGCTCCTAGATACAATAGATCAAATAGCAAAAGGGAATAAGGAATTATTCAAAGCATGTGCTATTCACGAAGATAAAGCATATGACTGGAAAAAATATCCCGTTATTTGGTTAAACTTCTCGGAGTTGGCTAAAGATAACCCAGCGGAATTGAAAAAGAGTCTTAACAGAAAATTGTATGATATTGCTGAGCTTTATGAGATACACGATAAGATAAATATCTCAGTCGACGAAGCTTGCGAAGATTACATCATTAGAATAATTAATTTGTTGAGTAAACTTCATAATTACGAACCCACCCCTATTATCTTGATCGATGAATATGACAGCCCGTTAATTTCTTGCGAGAAAGAGCAGTATGAAGCAGTACTTTCTATGCTTAGTTCGTTTTTCAAAGTGTTAAAAAGCCGTCAGAAGGATTGTAAATTTATCTTTATAACGGGTGTCACTAAATTTCACTTATCTGGACTTACTTCAGGCGCTAACTCGGCTAATGATATCTCACTACAGGAGGGTTATTCGGCCATGTTGGGCTATACGGAAGAAGATGTTGAAAAGCTATTTCTGAGCAACGACACCATGGTGCATCCAGTACTTGAAAAACTGAATAGAAAAAAGTCACAGGAAGAAAAATACACACTTATTCAGTTAAGACAAGCGTTAAAGAATTATTACAATGGGTATTGCTTTACAGCCGATGAAATAGTCAGCGTTTATAATCCAGACTCTATATTAAAATTTTTTGATGAGAAAAAATTTGGCAACTATTGGTTTAATAGAGGCAATCCGGCTATCTTAATTGAGCAAATAAGGAGAAACATCGATAGATTCAATATAGACTGGGATACAGACAATTTTATAATAAATCAATCCTCCTTCGAATCTGTTGCAAGCAACCTCCATACCATGCCCCTACTGCCACTCATGTACCAAACCGGGTATCTTACCCTAGATCCTGATGGATACACCAAGGATGGCAGCATAGATAAAAATGCAACGGACTACTATTTAAAATTTCCCAACCAAGAAGTAAAAGCTGCTTTAAAACTTATATTAGCTGATTTTATAGCTCAAAAGCAACAAGAAGCAGGAAAGGCCTGTAGCACCTCTATGCTAGCGTCTTTAAGAAAAGAAGCATGGGTTGCTTTTCTCAACGTCATTCGAAGCGATTGTTTGGCTAAAGCGGGTTACCGTTTCTTGGATAAAACAGAAAGGAGCTTTCAGGGTGCTTTATATTCCTTTCTGAATGGTGCTTTTCATACTACCGATGATACGCAAGCTAGTGCTGAAAGGGATAGTGGCAATGGCCGTACAGATATCGTTATGGAGGACCAATATGAAGATCAAAGAACCATCTACCTATTTGAGTTAAAAGTAGACAAACCAACCTCCTACGCTCTGGAGCAGATATATAGCAAAGATTATAGCATTCAGTATAGCACCTGTCATAAAAAGGTGCTGATAGGTTTAAAATGTGATGCTGTAAAACGCAACATTACAGCAGCAGCTATTGAAGTGCATCAAAAAAATGATGAAAATGAATTTCAATGGATGCCACGCAAAAACTTTACCGTTAATGCGGTGGGTTATTTTCAAGA
>DATGWI010000121.1:0-12190 GCA_035299565.1 Amoebophilaceae bacterium
ACCTCCTTTTTTCAATCAGCGCTAGATTTTTTTGGTTACTTTTTTGATCAATGCAAAAAAGTAACGCCCGCCCGGCGAGGGCAGGTGAACTAGGTGCGAGATCGTATAACGAATCCCGCATCTTCATTTCATTCTAGTATAGATTTTTTTTGTTACTTTTTTGATCCATGCCAAAAAGGAACGCCCGACCGGAGAGGGCATTTGAACGAGGTGCGAGAGCGTATAAAGCATTCGGCATCTTGATTCGGATCGAGTATATATCAGGTTAAGCGTATAAAAAAGATGATTGACCGTTTGTTGTGTTGAGTGGGAGAAACAAGGTAAGCATTGCACCTTGGCCACATTGTTCGGTTTTTTTCTTAATTTTATTGAAATCATTTCTTTCATTTAACCCAAACCCATATGGAAGTTTCTATTGCAACCATTTACCTATACCTATTTATTGGCATTGGTTTTTTTCTTTTTTTGTATTTCTTTCCAATAGGCTTGTGGATCACGGCCCGTTTTTCGGGCGTTCGGGTGGGACTTCTTGAGTTGGTTTTCATGCGCATACGACAAGTACCGCCGAGCGTTGTCGTCGATGCCCTTATTGTGGCCACCAAGGCAGGGCTTACGCTTACAACTACCGAGATTGAAACCCATTATTTGGCTGGTGGCAATGTTCCTTCTGTGATCAAAGCATTGATTTCAGCCGATAAGGCCAACATTAGCCTTTCCTTTAAGCAGGCCACCGCTATTGATTTGGCTGGCAGGGACGTATTTGAGGCGGTTCAAATTTCAGTCAATCCCAAAGTCATCAACACCCCTTCGGTGTCGGCTGTGGCCATGGACGGTATTCAGCTCATTGCCCAGGCGCGGGTGACTGTGCGTGCCAACATCCAGCAGTTGGTAGGAGGAGCTGGCGAAGAAACCATTTTAGCTCGGGTAGGAGAGGGGATTGTGACTTCGATTGGTTCATCGGGAAGTCACAAAGAAGTATTGGCCAATCCAGACCGCATTTCGCAGCTGGTTTTGAACCGAGGTCTTGATGCAGGCACCGCCTTTCAAATTCTTTCCATTGATATTGCAGACGTCAACATAGGAGAAAACATTGGCGCCAAGTTGCAAATCGACCAAGCCAATGCCGATCTGCGGGTGGCTGACGCCAAGGCAGAAGAAAAGCGTGCCATGGCTGTGGCCTTGGAACAATCTATGAAAGCAAAATCCGAAGAAGCCCGTGCGCAGGTGATTTTGGCCGAAGCAGAAGTGCCTAAGGCACTGGCGTTGGCCTTAAAAAATGGCAACTTGGGCCTTATGGACTACTACCGCATGCAAAACCTAAAAGCAGATACCCAAATGCGGGCCAGTGTAGCCACAGACCACCATCAACCAGAAGGGTAGATCAGCGGAAGCATGGCAGCATGTTTGCAGCCGATTCTTAACCCGGGTCTGCTCCTTTGGATTGCTCTTTTTTGATCAATACAAAATAGGAGCCACTATTGGCACTTGATCCATCGTTCGGGTTGGGTTTTTCTTTTAGATCATATCCTTTAATCTTTGTGTTAAGTACATTCTGATGATTACCCGACTGGCGGTATTCCACGATCCACTTCCAAAGCTCCTTTAAGTGTTTGCGTACTTGTGGTGCATCATTACTGTTTGTTAGCACTACCTCCGTTTGGTTTGCTTGTGCTTTTGGAAGGACGGGAAGCATGGATTGGTCCGCTTTTATGATGTGTTCTATAGACGAATTTTCTTTCACTACGAAGACTATTCTCTGCTTGGGTATTTTTATTATTTCTTTTGGAAGCGGTTTGGTTTCCTTGTTATGTATGTTCGTTTCTTGTATTGGGCTGCCTATTCCTTGTGAAGGTATTGTGGTTCCTTTGCCATTCGATGGAGTTGATCTGCTAGGTATGTTCGTTGCTTGTATTGGGCTGCTCCCTTCTTTTGAAGGTCTGGTTCTCTTTTTGCTCGAGGAGCTCAATGTGTCAGGTGGCTTCGTTGGGGGCATTCCTTTAACTTGCGTGGGCTTTATCAGTTCTAATGCTCCAGTTTGGGAAATTCCTTGACCTAGCTTGTTTTTTGGTTTTATTTTTGAACAATCTCCCGAAACAGCAACGATACAGGATAGGATTAGGAAAAATGGTCTCCTGGAATAGAAAACAAATAGTTTGTACATACCACAGCGTTGTGAACATAGGTAGAATACTTACGGCATAGTCCTCTCATACTCTTGTCTTGATACAAAAGATACCAAAGAGGCGAATGGTAGTTTGGATTCAATCGGCATCCGGCAAATCGAATTGTATGAACAATAATTATTTTTTTAGATTTATGCAATAGGCCTGGTTAATTTTATCTGGTATTAACTAATTTAACACCTATAATCAATAAAATTATTTAACTTTTTTATTGGACTGTATTAAGATTTGATCCGATCTTACCAGAAGAACAGCAATGCCTGTTGGTGCAGCAAGGCAAATATTGGTGATTTTCTTTTTATTGCTGTTGCCTACTTTTTATTTTGTTTGATCGTCCGTGTTATACGGACTAAGCTGCTCCGTTAATAACCCATAACTTCATTTTATTTTAGTACTTTGTAAAAAGTGTACTGGTAATTTTGCTCTTAACCCAGCTCTAAAAAAATAATTACAGATTTAAATGGATAGTCCCCAGGCAACTATGAAATGGACTTTACCTGAACTCGTCAAACGCTTTGATGCACGGTTCGTGCCCTCTATTTTTCCTTCTACGAAAGCAATTGACAACCTTTGTACCCTAGAAGAAGGTACTCCGGGAGGCCTTAGCTTTTTTGCGAATCCTACTTATACAGCTCTGTTGTACCAAACCAAAGCTTCTGCGGTATTGGTTCCCAGGTACTTTACGCCTCAGGCACCGTTATTCCCAGCTTTGTTGGCTGTGCACGATCCATATCGTTGTTTTTACCTACTGGTGGAGGAAGTATACCGGGCACAGACCAGTGTCAAGGTTGGTACAGAAACACCTTCGTATATAGGCCAGCATGTTGCATTAGGCAATCAGGTCTATCGAGGAGCATTTTCGTACATTGGAGACCATGTAACCATAGGGGACAATGTGAAAATTTATCCCCATGTATACATAGGTGATCGTGTGGTTATTGGAGATGATACCCTGCTCTATAGTGGCGTTAAAGTTGCGCCCAATACCCATATTGGAAAACGATGTGTGGTGCATGCGGGAGCTGTATTGGGTAGCGCTGGGTTTGGCTTTGTAACCCAGGCAGACGCATCGTACCAACGGATGCCTTCCATTGGAAAGGTAGTCTTGGCAGATGATGTAGAGATTGGTGCCAATACCACCATAGATGCTGCTGCGGTCGGAAAAACGACCATTGGAACAGGCACCAAGGTAGACAATCTGGTACAGGTGGGGCACAACGTACAAATAGGGATGCATACGGGCATTGCAGCACAAGTAGGGATAGCCGGCTCAACCAAAGTAGGGAACTATTGCAGGTTGGGTGGACAAACAGGTATTGCAGGCCACCTTGAAATCGGAGATCGTGTAACTGCCTTAGGACGAGCAGGTATTACCCGTTCGTTCAAAAAGGGGCATATCATCCTTTCTGGCACACCTGCCTTTGAACACAGAAAGTTCTTAGCTTGTTATGCACATTTTAAGCAGAGGATGTCCAAGGAGGCACAAAAGCCCTAATAGCCAATGCTACAAGAGGTTTTTAATATAGGCCCCAATCGAGGCCTTCTCTTCTGGGCCAAACCACCGAATGGTGGTATCTTTTTTAAACCAAGTCATTTGCCTTTTGGCATATTTTTTGGTGTTTGCCTTGATTTGCGCTACTGCTGCTGCCAAGCTACACTGCCCATCCATAAAATGAAACAGTTCTCGATAACCTACTGTTTGCAATGCATTGCAGGCACGATAGGGGTATGCCTTTTCAGCTTCTTGCAACAAACCCTGTTCCATCATTTCCTCGACACGCAGGTCAATGCGTTGGTGCAATACCTCTTTGGGTAGCATGAGTCCGATTTTAATTACATTGAAATCTCTTGGAGGAGGCATCTGTTGACGGAATGTGGAGTAAGGCATACCGGTTCCCAAACAGACTTCTAAAGCTCGTATGACCCGTTTTGGATTCTGAAGGTCTACAGTATGGCAATAAGTTGGATCTTCTTGTTGCAACCGTGCAACCAACCAGTCTAGTCCTTTGGTTGCAAGCGCATCATTCAAGTTGGTTCGCAACAGGGGATCTATGGGAGGAAAAGCAGCCAGGCCTTCGCACAGGGCTTGTATGTATAAGCCAGATCCACCTACTAGCAGCAATTGTTTTTTTCGTTCAAAAAGTTTTTTCAACTTCTCTAGAGCTTCTTGGGCAAACAATCCCGCTGTATAGGTAGTCTGTATGGGTAGAAATGATAGAAAATGATGGGGGATGTCTTGTTGTTCTGCTTTGGTAGGCTGTGCTGTGCCAATGGGTATTTCTTTGTAAAATTGTCTGGCATCGCTCGAAATAATTTCCGTTTGCAGCTGGTCCGCAAGCTGTATAGAGAGGGCTGTTTTGCCACTCGCGGTAGGACCTACGAGTACGATAAGATGCTTTGTATGGGGATCAGTCGGAATAGTCATTTCAGAACGTGGTCTTTCTGGGATAGAGTTTGAATTTTTTCTTGGGTGTATACGTCAGAAATCTAATATAGGAAAATTTTAACAGACAGACAAGAAATCTAATGGAATTTTTGGAGGCGGTTTATCTGAAGGTGCCAGAAAGGATTCCAAAAATAGGCGTACGGTTACCCGAGGAACATTTAAGACGGATTTATTTGTAAATATACTAAATCAATTTCAAGTTGCGGGTTCCCCTCTGGTCCGTACTGGAAAACGCCCCTTTGAAAAAAGGAGTGCATAGAAAGCGTGCAGGCAAAGAGGAAAAGGAAAACAGCTGTCTGAGCCCGCAGGGCGGGTTCTGCTTTAGCAATTTGCTGGTTTTTTCGTAATGTTTATTCAAACTGTATAGGTGCATTCCATAGTTGCTCCTGATTGACCTCCTAAAAAGCATTAGTATTTATGTGTTAGTTTACTTATTTTCTAATTTGTATGGATAATATCACCTAGAGAAATTAAAAATGAGATGATATAATGAGATAATGTATTGAATGTCCTGGTATCAAATGTCATTAACAATAGCCAAGCAAAATATCTCATCTAGAAATGCAAATACAAAAATTGGACTTGTTTCTCTATAACAAATTTTGTTTTTTATGGTATTAAATACTCTGATAAAGAACAAAATAATATTAATTAAGTGTGGCAAAACGAACGAATGCTACAAGAAATCATGAGTCCACAATGTCTCTATTTTAAACCAATGACACTGCGTTACGACAAGAAATGTACCTTATATGCTCAAAAATGTATACCCTCTTTCATCCATATGATTTACTACGCTTGCTTATTTCTATGCATATGTGTATGCACGGTAAATTGCAACCATATTCCTACACAAAAATATCCTGAAACGGATACACAATCTGACAGTTTGGAAAAAGAAAAGCAGGTAACAATAGGAAGACGTAAACGCACAATAGGGGTTATGCCAGAGCCAAAGCTTCTTTTGCCTAAGAAGCGAATCAAAACGGTCAAGGTAGCTCTGGTGCCTCCCGAAGAACAAGCCATTGTATTGCTTCATGGATTGCATCGGTTGTCGTATGATTTCCTTAAGATGGAGCAGCGCTTGAAAGAAAAGTTTCCAAAGGCAGCCATTGTAGCTTTAAAGAGCCTAAATAAGGAATCCAGTGGGAAAAAAAATTCTTTTTCTCCTACCATGGTCTTGCCCATTCAAGAGCAAGCAACCTTGGCGTACGAAGAAATAAAAAGCGTACTTGTGCGCAACAAACAGGTTGTAGTGGTGGGGCACAGTCAAGGGGGATTGCGGGGATTTGCCGTGGTAAGAAACCATGGGCATCCGCTGGCAAAAGATCAATCCATTGTGATTCGAAAGCTGATTACGATAGGTACACCCTGGAAAGGAGCTCCTGTTATGAATCACCTGAGCAACCCACATGGAGCGATACAAGAACTCAATAAGGTAAAAAAAACCTTAAATAAGATCGAAGATATGTACAGCAAGCACCTTACGCGGTACATACTAAAAACCTCCATAGCAGAAAATTTTCCCTTCTTATTTAAGCATTTAGGGAGAAATGTAATAGATAGGAAAACCCCAGGGGTAGCAGAATTAAGACTCGATAGTGATTTTATTAAAAACTTTGTAGCCACAGGATTGGAGCAGGTTACGATACCCATACGGGCTATTGCAGGCGTTTTGGTTGATTTTTCGCACCTTTTCTCTCCGTTTCCATCTACCCTTAAAAAACAGGAACTTCAAAAACTCAACAAGGCATATGCAACCTTAATTGGCGGAAACCCAACCTGTGAACACGACATGTTGTTGCCTGTAGAAACGCAACATGCAGAAGGATTGCGCAAACGCGATTTTAAAACAGTGAAAATATATGGAGCATGCCATGGAAACAAGGTAGGGTTATCGGTAAAACAAGGGTTGTCTGAGCTCAACAACGATAAAGTCATACAAGCTGTAATTGCCTTGGTCGAAGAAAGTTTTTATGAAGAAAAACAGATAGAAGAAGGGGTTGAATGAAACTCCTCTAAAATAATAACATTTCGTTCCATACGAAATAAAAATTATGTAACTTTGCTAGAATAGGCCATGGGTTTGGCCGTGGAAAAATAAACAAGCTCTTTAATATCAACGCATTCTAAAGGGCCTGATTTTCGTATTTTTGCGTATCCAAACAAAAGTAGGGAGAAAGAAAGACCGTGTTGCAGGGACGTTAACCCGCATCTTCATTTCACTTTAGTATATACAAATCTGGTTTAACTACCTGTATTGAATCAAAAAAAATTGGAACTGACCTACAAAAACTCTATAGAAAATGTATGCATCGAGGCCGTGAATCATCCCCTCTTGCGTCAGATTGGTACCGTGGCAGATGAACTTCAACTCGAGACTTATGCAGTAGGAGGGTTTGTGCGAGATACATTGCTGGGACGTGCCTCAAAAGACCTAGATATTGTTTGCGTAGGAGATGGGATGCTGTTGGCAAAAGCTGTTGCACGCGCTTTTGATGAAACGTTGCCCGTTACCTTATTTAAGACATTTGGAACGGCTATGTTGGAATGGCAAGGGTGGATTTTTGAGTTTGTAGGCGCACGAAAGGAATCCTATGATGCTGCTTCGCGTAATCCAAGTGTAATGCAAGGTACGTTGGCAGACGACCAACTGAGACGCGATTTTACCATCAATGCCATGGCCATTTGTTTGAACAAAGCCCATTATGGCATGTTGTTGGATCCTTTTCAAGGACAAAATGATTTGGCGGCGGGCATCATTCGTACCCCTGGAAATCCAGTTCAAACATTTTCTGACGATCCCTTAAGGATGATACGGGCCATACGGTTTGCTACACAATTAAACTTCAAAATCAGAGAAGATACCTTTCAAGCACTTATCGCTATGCGGGACCGGCTATCCATCGTTTCTCAGGAACGCATTGCCGAAGAACTGCACAAAATCGTTGCAAGTCCGAAACCTTCGCATGGGTTCCAATTGTTGCTTGAGACCAAATTGCTGGAATATATATTGCCAGAAATGGTCCATTTAGTAGGGCAAGAACAGATTGGTATCCATTCTCACAAGGATAATTTTTTGCATACCTTAGAGGTATTAGACAATGTAGCCCAACATTCTACAAAACTGTGGTTGCGGTGGGCAGCCATTTTTCACGATATCGCAAAACCATTGACCAAGCGATTTGAGCCTGTTCATGGATTTTCGTTTCACGGTCACGAAATATTAGGGGCTAAAATGGTGCCGGCAATCTTTCGTAGGATGAAGTTTCCCATCCACAAAGAGGTGATGGGGTATGTACAGAAATTGGTTCGCCTGCATTTGCGTCCCATTGCATTGATCAGCGAAGTAACTGATGCAGCCATACGGAGGTTGCTGTACGACGCAGGAGAAGACTTAGAAGATTTGTTTCTATTGTGTAGAGCTGATATTACCTCTAAAAATGCAACCACGGTACAACGTTATTTGGCCAACTTTGCCAAAGTAGAAGCCAAAATTTTAGACGTTGAAGCACGCGATAGCATTCGAAACTTCCAGCCTGTAATTACAGGGAAGATTATTATGGAGCGGTTTGGCCTCAAACCATCTCCTGCTGTAGGCTGTATCAAGGAAGCAGTTAAAGAAGCTATCTTAGAAGGAAAAATTAAAAACAGATACGAAGAGGCTTTTCCCTATATGGAAACAATTGGACGCGAGATATTGGTGTAAACTTGAGGCCCTTGCAATAAGGAGGGTATATACTCGATCGGAATCAAGATGCCGGTTTTAGGACCTGAAAATTATGGTTAATTCTGGTATCCATTTTGGGCTTTATCTCCTCCCAAGTATGGGTAAAAAAATGCATATTCAATGACCCAATCGGTGCGGAATGTGGGATTAAGGTAAAAACAAGGTCTTGTATTCGATGCGTTATCCTGCATGGATAACGCCTATCACGCTACTACTTAAATCCTATTTGGGAGCGCTGCGACAGAATTTCCCTATTTGAAGGCTCTTGAAAAATATTTATTATATTGAAAACCAATAAAATAATAAATGAAAAAGCTTAATTTTTTTGTGCAAAATGTCAGATTATGCGATGTTCAAACAGGTTTTTTCGCCATGGCACACATACGTGCTACAAATATTTCTAACTCCAACGTTTCCTGCCCTCCTCCACCTTGTTTGCGTACGGTAACCGTTTGGTCGGTTGCCTCTTTTTCACCGAGCACCAACATATAGGGAACCTTGCGCAATTCTGTCTCCCGAATGCGTTTGCCAATGGTTTCGTTGCGGCTGTCTACATTGCTGCGCAACCCTTTTTCCAAGAGCAATTGGTGTATGGTGGCAGCATAGTCATTGTACTTCTCAGAGACAGGTAGGAGTGTTATTTGCTCTGGAGCCAGCCAAAACGGAAATTTACCACCGGTATGCTCTATGAGAATGGCAATAAATCGCTCCAAAGAGCCAAAGGGTGCCCTATGGATCATTACTGGTCTCTGCTTCTGTCCATCGGCACCTATGTAGGTCAGATCAAATCGCAGGGGAAGTTGGTAATCCAATTGAATGGTGCCCAATTGCCATTTTCTACCCAATGCATCTTTGACGATAAAATCCACCTTAGGCCCATAAAAGGCAGCTTCGCCCAAGGCAACTGTAGTGGCCAATCCTTTGTTTGTGGCCACCATACGGATAGCTTGTTCGGCTACCTCCCAATCTTCCGCTTGACCAATGTATGCATCGCTAGAAGGGTCTCTAAACGAAAGACGTGCAGTATAGTCGGTAAATTGGAACACGTTAAATACATGTAAAACCAAATCAATAACCTTGGCAAACTCTTCTTGGACTTGATCTGGGCGGCAGAAAATATGTGCATCGTCTTGGGTAAAACAACGCGTACGGGTAAGGCCATGAAGCGCCCCATGTAATTCATAGCGGTACACGGTGCCAAACTCTGCGAAACGCAACGGAAGGTCTTTGTATGAACGGGCTACATGGGCGTAAATTTCGCAATGATGGGGGCAATTCATTGGTTTTAAGAGATATGCTTCTTCTTCTTCGTTGGTTCGAATGGGTTGAAAGCAATCTTCTTGATACTTTGCGTAATGGCCAGAAGTAATGTAAAGTGCCTTGTGACCAATATGTGGGGTAATCACGGGTTGGTAGCCTCGCTTGACTTGTTCTCCTTGTAGGAACTGCATTAGATTCTGGCACAGAAGGGCTCCCTTGGGCAACCAAAGCGGTAGCCCGAGGCCTACCTTTGCCGAAAAAGCAAATAGTTCGAGGTCTTGTCCTATTTTCTGATGGTTGCGTTTCTGTGCTTTCGCTCTAAGTGCTAGAAAAGCGTTGAGTGCTTGCTTTTCTGGAAAAGTAATGCCATAGATACGGGTGAGTTGTTTGTTTTTTTCGTTTCCACGCCAATAGGCTCCTGAAACATTCAAGAGCTTTACCGCTTTAACAAATCCAACATGAGGCAAATGGGGTCCTCTGCACAAATCGATGAAGTTGCCTTGTTGGTAAAAGGTAATGGTGCCATCTTCTAGTCCTTGAATCAGTTCCAATTTATAGGGATCTCCTTTTTGGGTAAAGAAGGCAATGGCTTCTTCTTTGCTTACGGACCGACGCACAAAGGGCGCTTTTTGCCGGGCCAAGGCAAGCATTCTTTGCTCTATGGCAGATAGGTCTAAGGGCTGAACAGCTTCTGTTCCTAAGTCTACATCGTAGTAAAATCCTTGTTCAATGGCTGGACCTATGCCAAAGAAAGCATGTGGATACAGCTCTGACAAAGCAGCCGCCAATAGATGGGCAGAAGAGTGCCAAAATACCTGCTTTCCTGCATCGTCATCCCACCTAAGAAACCGAATGGTGGCATCAGTTTCAATAGGACTATTCAGATCACACACAGTGCCATTTGCTTCCATAGCTAGCATAGCATATACAGATGGTTCACCAAACTGTTCTGCAATCGAAACGCCTGTAGTTCCTTTTGGAACTTGTTTCGATCTGCCATCGACTAAATGTATCTTAATCATGTTTTATAAATAAATTTGTGCAATCGTATCCAAACATCAAACCCAGGTTGTATGTACCTAGCATGAAGCCAGCTTTTCCATGAAACTGAAATCCAATATCCCATCCCCAGTGCACCCTTTCTCCCACACAATCAATTGGCATATCGTACATACCATCTGGAGGTACCTCAAAAATGGTTTTCAAACTTTCTTGTATACCTTTTTCTGTAACCGCATGCCTTAAATTGTCTAAATTTATATTAAAGCTGAGATGTTGCACTTTGCGTATACCATACATTACTAGGATCACATGTCCCCCGCCATAAAATACAAGTTGCCTGGTTTTTTCTGGGTATAGACGTAGGTGCAGAGGGATATGTATCGTATGTAAAGCAATGGGGGCTATGCTTGCTTGGAATAGGTCGTGTAGACTGTGTGTTTGCAGCCTCTTTTGAAATGACCCCTTAACACCAGCGAAAAAATCTTTTACGTTTGTAGTGGGGATGGTATGGCCTTTTATACGCATCTGCAACGACCATAGATGGTGATATGCATACAGCAAACCTGTCTGGAGGCCTATCCCATGCAAAGGTTTCCACTCTACAAAGGGTCCTAGTGCACAAGCCCCCCCCAATCCACAGCCTGGCTGAAAAGTAGTGTAAGGGAACTGACCTGAAGGTTGGTTCACAATGTCTTTTGTTGCTTTGATCCATGTTTTTATGCCAACGCGTAGAGGAAATGCATGATTCCTAGAGAAAAATTTATTGGGGTCTGTTTTGGTTTCGTGAGAGGCTGCCCAAAGAGGGCAAAGTGGACCCATCCACAAGACGATGCACATAAAAGGAACTACGCACCATGCAGGGTATTTTCTTTTCTTGAATCTAGCGTCCATATTGTATTTTTGGTATTGCTAATAGGTACTGTAGCGCGTTGGCCATTTCAGTTTCCCAACGCGCATGGAATAGCATATCGTACCATAGTAATACGCTGCTTCTGATACTTCCTTGAATATGGCCAGATGGAAGTCCTCTATCGTTCTTTTAAATTTGATTTTCTACCCTAAAACTTTTATTGCAGGCTCCAAATAGTACTAATAGCGCATTTCGGCATTGGGTTATTGCACATATGCCCTTCTCTTTCAACGGCTTTTCTATCTTAAAACTAAGATTATATCGGACCATGCTATCTCTAAGAAAGGTTCTTAAATGGTGTGTGGATTGGATTTGTATTTTGGGCCACTACACGCTTTGAGTGATATGCAATAGCTTGTGGATAAAAACACACAAGAACAATCCAACCTTTTTAAGCTTGCTTGTCTCATTCAAAAATCGTTCGTTTATACTTGTTTTCTATAAAAAAACCTGCAGAAATAGGCATACCCCGACCTCGCTACAAATTTAGTCTATTTTGTTTGATAAAAAAATCAGTAATTGTCAAGTTTCACCAGGTTGTTCCTTTATCCTAGCTTTCTTCTTGGGAATTAAATTTAGTACTTTTTCCTGAAATTGACTAGGTGTTTCTTTAAATAAGTTAGGATTTATTTTGTACCATTTTTCTACGGCCTGGTAGG
>DATGWI010000122.1:0-12016 GCA_035299565.1 Amoebophilaceae bacterium
CAAAAATACAAAAATCAAGCACTGAGTGAAAAAGGGAGGTAGAAAGGGATGACGCGCTTTCTATGCACTGCTTTTTTCAAAGGCGTAAGGGCCGTACAGATTAGATGGGACCCCGCAACTTGAAATGGATTGAGTATATAACCAAATCCTTCCTCAACCAAAACGCCTCCCTAAAAGAGCGTTATTGACCAGGAAACTATACCATTTTTTTTGCAAGAGCCTCGTTTTCTGTTTTTTCCAAAACAGCAAGCTGTTGGCTAACCTCATAGGTAGCTCGGTACCAGAGAATGGTGGTGAAGACTAAGAAAACAAACAGTATACCAGAAAGGGGTTGAATGCTATGGGTATGACACAGTTCCAATAAAATAATCTGA
This sequence comes from Amoebophilaceae bacterium, assembly GCA_035299565.1. Classification (GTDB taxonomy): domain Bacteria; phylum Bacteroidota; class Bacteroidia; order Cytophagales; family Amoebophilaceae; genus Cardinium. The sequence goes on from DATGWI010000122.1 coordinate 375, forward strand.
AGCCAAGAAGATCCCGCTTTTCCCAAACGAGAACCCAACATATCCACAGCTGCCTTCCCTTTTACCTTGGACTCTGGATCAAGGGGTATGTAAGCCATTTGGGTTGTTTTGTCGTAGAATGTATACTTGACTACTTTCGCGGCCATGTTTTGAATGCCTCCGAAGATGGCCAGGTATAAGGCTAATTTGGAACTCATCCCATGCGATAACAAACCCAAATTTGTTCTAGCATAGCTTAGAAAAAAGAACAAGCACCCCATTGTGCCTATTGTAATGGGGGCGATACGTGCCGTTGCTTTCCAGCCAATTTTACGTAAAATGCTGCCGCTGAAAAATAGAGAAGTAACCAAGGCTAGCACCCCTGTCCAAAACGAAATTTGAGATGTAAATATTTGATAATCAGAAGATTTATTAAAAACCTCTTTGAGGTATGATTTCCAAGTTCCTTCTACAAGATTGATAGAGAGGCTACAAGCAACCATCATCGTACCCAAGCCCATAAGGTAGCGAGAGGATGCAACGTGCTTTAAGCTGTCCCACAGAGACAAACGTAATTTTTTATTGGAAACAGATGGGTTGGTTCCTCCTGTATTGGGTTGTACGATACGATTGGCCCATGTGTAAATCCCTATAATCAAGAGGCACAATAGGGCAACATATACCAGTAATGCTTGTACCGTAAAAAGGAAACCTATATGTTTGTATTTTTTCGTATAGGCTAAAATCAATGGAGCTGTGACAATCAGTGCAACATCTCCCGCAGCAATGAACAGGGCATAAAACCGCTTGGCATCGTATATATTACACACGTTGTTTACGAAACTCCAATACAGGACCATAAGAACAAATTGCCCCCAAAGCTCTGCCAAAATAAAGAATAGAACGTGAATCCAATGTCGAAACACGGCAATCCAGTGGAGGTATTTACCCCCAGTGCAAGCACTAAGCAAATCTGCCGTAGCATGCGGACTTACACCATCTGCATTGGGGTACAAAACAAACCCATATAATAGGATAAAAGTAAAAAAAAAGAGTACCGTCCCGTAAAAAAGCGTGGTCTGTTTCAGATGATTGTTTAATTTGGTATATAAAAGCAATACAACCACAGAAATAGGAAAAATAAGCGAGCCCTTTATAATGGGAATTACTTCTGCAGCAGAATATTTGGCCGTGACCAAGATCGTATCTTTCAGGGAGGTTAGAATACAGTAAACAAAAGAAATCAGAAATTTCAATACAAGCAACAAGAAAACTTTTTTTCTTTCTTCCCTTGTAATAGGAAAAACTTTTTTGAACCAAAGGACAAACCAGGGTGACACTACTTGTTTTCCCATAGATTATATACTCAATTAAAATGAAAATTCGGGTTAGCGTCCCTGCAACACGGTCTTTCTTGCTCTGTACTTTTGTTTGGATACGCAAAAATACGAAAATCAAGCGCTGATTGAAAAAAGGAGGTGGAAAGCAATGGCACAGCTTTCTATGCACTCCTTTTTTCAAAGGTGCGTTTTCCAGTACGGACCAGATGGGAATCCGAAACTTGAAATTGATTGAGTATAGATGAAACACATAGATTGAAACGCAACTTAACGAAGTTAACAAAAATTCATCAAAATGGTTGCGTATCGGCGTTGGAAGCAACCATTTTCCCAAACAACTTTTAAAATTCTATACGACATCCGATGCAAGCTGCGGACCAGCACATCTGCCCAGAAAGGACAAGAAAGCAGTGGATTGGGCATCGATCCAAACATGTTAAAGAATTTTTTTGTATCTTGCCACGGTTCCAATCCTATTCGTTTTTACAGAAGAATGATGGACTTCTGTTAGATTTATATGATTTTCTGACACAGTTTGGTTGGCATGTTACTAAATGCGTCTGTTTTGTATCGCTTTCACGCACGCATCTAACGAACGGGTCTCTCCGTAAAGTATGCTTTAAGTTGTGTTGTGGCTTTAACTTAATACACAATAAAGTTTTTATGTACCGTGCCGTTATCACTACCAAGTTGTACTTTATATTAGCAATAATTAGCTTTAGCGACACATGGAGAGCATTAAATTAGTAGATTCGTTTGCAGAGTTTGCACGATCTAAGAATATTGACAAACCTACTGTCATACGTATTTTGGAAGATGTATTTCAATCCTTGATACTAAACAAGTTTGGCCATGGCGATAATTTTGACATCATCATCAATCTGGAAAAAGGGGATTTGCAAATATGGCGCTTTCGTGAAATTGTGAGTGACAATGCCCCAGATGTATCCATGCCTACCAAGGTAGCTTTATCAGAAGCTAGAAAGATAGAAGCCGATTTCGAATTAGGAGAAGAACTATCGGAAGAAATTAAAATTTCCAATTTTGGTAGACGAACCATTCAAGTCGCCAAACAAATGTTGCTGCAAAAAGTTCGTGAGCTGGAGAAAGAAACCCTATACAACAAATACAAAGAACTGGTAGGTTGCCTGATCTCTGCTGAGGTCAATCAGGTATTAAGCCGAGAAATCATCTTATTAGACGAAGAAAACAACCAGCTTTTTTTGCCAAAATCTGAACAAATTTTTAAAGACCAATATAAAAAAGGAGATACCCTCCGGGCTGTAATCCATAGGGTAGAATTCTACAATGCCATACCTCGGGTGATCCTTTCTAGAACCTCTCCCCTTTTTTTAGAACGGTTGTTTGAAAATGAAATCCCAGAAATACAAGATGGACTTATTGCTATTAAAAAGGTGGTCCGAGAACCAGGATCCAGGGCCAAAATAGCGGTAGAATCTTTTGACGATCGCATAGACCCTGTTGGCGCTTGCGTGGGCATTAAAGGGTCTCGCATACATGGGATCACAAAAGAATTGCGGTTCGAAAACATCGATATCATTCACTACACCGATAACATTGAACTATATATTTCCCGTTCGTTAAACCCTGCCTGTATCAATCGGGTAGAACAAATGGGTGAACGCATTTCTGTCTACTTAGATGCAGATTATGTCGCTCTAGCCATTGGCAAAGGAGGTCAAAACATTAAACTGGCTAGCAAACTTGTTGGAAAAGAAATAGATGTTTATAGAGACGTACCCAACTCCGTGGAGGAAAATGATGTCGCATTATCGGACTTTCAGGAACTGATTGAGCCCTGGATTTTAGAAGAGCTGCATAAAATTGGATTAGATTCAGCAAGAAGTGTCTTATCTTTATCTAAAGAAACACTTGACCAACGAGTTGATTTGGAAAAGGAAACCATCGATGAATTGTATGCCATTCTAGAAAAAACACTAAATGGAACAAATACCCTCTAGATAGAGATATGAATGAAGAAAAAAATATGAGACTGAGTCAAGTAGCTCGAAAATTAAATGTAGGAACCGATACCATTATTGTGTTTTTAGCCACAAAAGGGTTCACATTGGAACACAAACCCAATGCCAAGATTACTGCAGACCAGTTTGCTTTGCTTGCTTCAGAATTTGGTGCATCTGGCGTAGACAAACAAGAGGCTGCGCATATAACCATAGGTAAGTCATATGCAAGCCTTGCTGCTCCTACAAGCAGCCACGATCCTGTTAAGGTCGTTGCTCCTACAAAAAGAAAAAATAAAACAAAATCAAGTGAACCAAAGCAAACAGTCCCACCTGCGTCAACCGAAGCAGCGCCTTTAAACACAACAGCAGCCTCCATTGAGCCAAACGTTTTGCAAGAAAAAGAGGTACAACCATCTCACCACAAAACGTCGGTACCCGTTTTACCAGGACTCAAAAAAGTAGGCAAAATGAATCTAAAGCTTACTCCAACCAACACAAGTCCAAATGAAAAGGTTGACCTCGATACAGTGGTGGAGCCACAGGAGCCACCTGTGGCTCCACCTGTGCAACAAGAAGTCATTGCTGCACAAGATACGTCCAACTTACCCTCTGTCACAGCCCCTCCCCATGCGTCCAAAAAAATGGATAATAAGGTGAAAAAAGTACATGAGCAACGGAATAAAATACAATTTGACACTGCACACCCATTCAAAGGCCCCAAAGTAGTTGGCAAAATGGTTTTGCCTGAACAAAAGAAAATGCATCCTACCCCCGGGGCATTTCAAACCAAATTGGAGGCATCTACCCCCACTCCAACACATACAGCTGCACCCAAGTATCCCTTGGCAAGCTCTAGGAAGCAAAACACCAAGCCTACCAAGTTTGTTCCACACGACAAAAATGAAAAGCGCAAAACAGCCGACAAGGAAAAACAAGGCGTTTCTTCCAAAGATATAGAAAGCCAAATAAAAAAAACCCTTGCCAAGCTGCACCAAGGTACAGGAGAAGGAGCGCGTACAAAGTACAAGCGAGATAAGAAAAGTACACATCTAGCCAACGACGACAAATCCCAAGAACGCAAACAAGATAAGGCCAACGTTTTGCAGGTGATGGAATTTATATCTGCCAATGAATTGGCCTCTCTCATGAAAGTGAATGTAAGCGAAGTGCTCTCCACCTGCATGTCTTTGGGTATGATCGTTTCCATCAATCAACGGCTGGATGCAGAAGCAATTACAGTTATTACGGATGAATTTGGTTATGAGGTAGATTTTGTAGATTTAGCGAACGAAGAAAAAGCAGATGAGCTGGAAGAAGTGAAGGGAGACCTTATGGAACGGCCTCCTATTGTAACCATTATGGGCCACGTAGACCATGGCAAAACATCCCTATTGGATTACATCCGCGCAACAAAAATAGCGGTCAAAGAAGCAGGAGGCATTACACAACACATTGGTGCATATGACATTACAACCGAACAGGGCAAACGGATTGTATTCTTAGATACTCCTGGACATGAGGCATTTACAGCAATGCGTACCCGAGGTGCCAAAGTAACCGATATCATTGTTATCGTAGTAGCCGCAGACGATAGCGTCATGCCGCAAACAAAAGAGGCCATCAGCCACGCGCAAGTGGCAGGGTGCCCTATTATCATTGCCATTAATAAAATAGACAAGCCTCAAGCAAACCCAGAACGGGTCAAGGAAGATTTGGCAAACCAAAACATCTTGGTAGAAGATTGGGGAGGGAAATACCAATGCCAAGAAATTTCTGCTAAGACTGGACAGGGAGTGAACGAGCTTTTGGAAAAAATTCTCTTAGAAGCGACCTTACTCGAGCTAAAAGCCATGCCCAACAGTCCAGCCAAAGGAACCATCATTGAATCATTCTTAGACCCAGGAAGAGGGTATGTTGTTACCGCTATTGTACAAGACGGTACCTTAAAACTGGGTGATATGGTGTTGGCCGGTGTATTTTATGGAAAAGTCAAAGCAATGCTAAATTTTCAGGGTAAATCCTGTAAAAAAGCGCCTCCTGCTACACCTGTACAAATACTGGGGTTGAACGGAGCACCACGCGCAGGAGATACCTTTCGCACCATGAAAAACAGCAAAGAAGCTACCGAATTGGCCCAAAGAAAGCAACAAGTGCTCCGGGAACAAACCTTGCGTACGAAGTCCCAACTTACGTTGGATGAGATTGGTCGCCGACTGGCTGTAGGCAATTTCAAGCAAATTAACTTCATTATAAAAGGAGATGTGGATGGCTCCATCGAAGCATTGGCGGACGCATTGTTGAAACTCTCGCACGAAGAAGTACAAGTGCATATCTTACACAAATGCGTAGGTTCTATCACAGAATCAGATGTTTTATTGGCTTCTACAGCAGATGCCATTATCATTGCATTCCACATCAAGCCATCTGCACAAGCAAAAAAATTAGCGGAGAAAGAAGGCGTAGAAATCAAACACTATTCGATCATCTACGATGCCATAGACGATGTGCGGAATTCCGTACAAGGATTGCTTGCCCCTACCATAGAAGAAGTTCCTACGGGTCGTGCAGAGATTAAAAAAATATTTCCTATTTCAAAAATTGGGAATATTGCAGGTTGCCAGGTACAAAGTGGATTTATCAAGCAATCCAATCCCATACGTTTGATACGAAAAGGAACCGTTGTATTTACCGGATCCATCGATACGCTCAAACATGGATTGGAAGAAATAAAACAAGTAAAATCTGTGTCAGAATGTGGTATTCACATTAAAAATTATGACCTCATTGAAATTGGAGATATCATAGAAGGGTTTGAACGCAAAGAAATCAAACGCAAGCTATAGACAAAAAATACGCAAAATAAACAGCATATGAACTGGCTCTATGTCTTTATTTTTTTGATACCGCTTCCCTTAGTTGCTGCAAATCAGCAAAAAAAGTGCATCGTGCCGACCGTGGTCCATTTTGCAGATCTACGCATACACCTTACATCTGACGCGCGCAAGCGCATCCAAGCAAAAGTAAATAGCTTGACACGCTGTGAAAAGGGTTTGGAGAAACTACTCGATCGCACCCATCTTTTTTTTCCCATCATTGAGCAGACTTTAGCATCCGAAAACACACCGGACGATTTTAAATACTTGGCTTTACACGAAAGCACGTTGGTAGGCAACGCAGTAAGCTATACCAACGACGTTGGCTTTTGGCAAATCCAAAAGGCAACCGCTCTAGGCTTAAAATTAAGTGTAAATCAGCACGTAGATGAACGCATGCACCTTATTGAATCAACCAAAGCAGCTGCTCGCTTTTTAAAGGATCACAACCAGTATTTTAAAAGCTGGCTGGGTGCTATGTTGGCCTACAACCGAGGTAGAGGGGGAGCTGCAAAAATTTTTCCTAAGAGATTCTACGGTGCAAAGCGCGTCTGCTTGGATGCAAAAACGGATAACTATATTTTGTGTGTGCTTGCCAATAAAATTGCTTTTCAGCATACCGCCGGAAAGAAACGACACCCTAAACTACAATTGTTTTTGTACAAAAAAGGCCATCACGGAAAACGTTTGGGAGATATTGCTACGCATTTAAAGGTGGAAGAAAAATTGTTAAAAGAGCACAATTTGTGGCTCAAAACGACAACCATACCCCATACTGCTACCTGTTCGTTGGTAGTGCCCTTTTTGCATACGCATGCTGTAAAGCCTCCCTTACTTGTGCCGAATGCTTACAAAAGTTTACCTAAAAAGACTTATAACCATACAAATAAAACAACCAAATCTTTTTCTAACCAAAAGCTACTTAAAACACCGCATGTGGATTATGCAAAACGTTTGGTTTCTCAGAAAAAATTTCCTGCTATAACCCCTCTCAAAGATGCACGTTCGGTGCGCTTGATCAAAGCAAATGGGAAATTGGCCATTATAGCCCAAAAAGGAGATACGATTGAATCGTTGGCGAAATTATTGCGATGGAGTCAAAAGAAATTTATGCTTGTAAACGAAATAGAACAAACCCACAAATTGGTTCCAGGAAAGGTATATTACTACCAATCCAAAGACAGCAAAGCAGCGGTGCATTACCACGTAGTAAAGGCTGAAGAAAATATATGGGTCATTGCTCAAGCATACGGTATCAAAGTAGCTGCTCTCTTAAAAAAAAATCGTATGAAAGAAGAAAAAAGAAGCTTGGAAGTAGGCCAAATTTTATGGCTCCGATTTATTCGTCCCGTTCGCATTCCAGTAGCCTATCACAATCCACATTCGGGCGCTTAGACTGAAGCAGTCGGCATTATTTCAAATAATCTTTGATGCTGCTCCGTATTTCTTGCACCGAAAGGTTGTTTTCCATGGCTCCTTTTCGGGCTATAGAAATTTGTCCCGATTCTTCCGAAACCACTACCACCAATGTATCAGTTATTTCAGTAAGTCCGACAGCCGCTTTGTGCCTCAAGCCAAGGTGGGCAGGAATCGTCGGATTATCTGACACCGGTAAAATACAGCGTGCTGCCACAATTTTGTTGTCGTGAATGATCACTGCACCATCGTGTAGGGGACTGTATTTGTTAAATATGGCAATCAGCAAACGAGAGGATACAATAGCATGAATCAAATCGCCAGAAGCTTCGTAATACCGAAGATCCGTAGCCTTGGTAAAAACAATCAACGCACCCGTATTGCTTCCTCCTAGGGATTGTACAGCTTTTACAATAGGAGTCACATCTACTTCATTCTTTTTTTTGGATAGCCAGGGGATCAAGCGAGCAACAAAGTCCTTGTTGGGCATTAATTCTTTTGTTATTATGAATAAAAAATGCCGAATCTCTCGCTGAAACAAAACAACGACAACAATAGGTCCAATGTCAATAAATTTGCCTAGTATTGTACTCAGGAGGTTCAGTTTTAATGCTTTAACGGTTCCATAAAACAGGTAAATAACCACAAAGCCGATGCCTATGTTTACTGCAGTATTCCTTTCAATCAGTTTGTACAAACGGTATAACAAAAAACAAGCCAACAAAATATCCACTATATGGACCCAATTTATGTCCTGTATAGTACAGTCAAACAGAATACATGACATCGGTTAAAACTATTTTGGGGTAAAAACCTAAAACGAACCATATTGTATGGAAACAGGCGATTCAAAATAGGCAGTATAAAAAAATTACTAGTTCTTTGATAAAAGAACGATTTTGTAACCAGAAAAGCAAATGCAATCTAGAAACGACACAAAACAGAGACCAACATAATTTGTACTGATTGGTCGTTTTGGTATCCTAGCTACCTACATGCCCCGGATATGCTTCTATTCTAACACTAGAGGCTTTCGTTTGATCAGTTGGATGAGGTGGATTACTTCTACTTTGTCTACCAAATCAACTACATAAAGCTTTTCCAATACATTTGTTTGGAAATCGCACAAATCTCTTGTCTGCACGAACGCAATAAAGTCATAGGTACCCACCGTTTGGTAACATGTCGTAACGGCATGGATTTTATCAATTGCCGCCTTAAACAACTTGCTGTACGCAGCTGTCACCCGCTGCAATCGAATGCCCAGCATGATTTCGACGCGTAACCCTAGTTTTACAGGATCTATTTGCGCCCAATAATCAGTTATGATGGCATGGTGTTCCAATTTCTTGACACGTTCAAGAGTAGCAGCAGCAGATAAGTTTACTTTTTGAGCCAGTGCAGCATTGGTAATCTTAGCCTCATGCTGAAGAACCGCTAAAATGGCCTTGTCTATCTTATCTAATTCCATAGAGACGATACTAAAATGAAATGAAGATACGGAATGGCGTCCTTACGACACGGCCCTTCTTCCTTCGTACTTTTGTTTGGATACACAAAAATAGCAAAATCAAGCGCTAATTTCCCCCTCCTTTTCCTCTTTGCCTGTATGCTTTCTATGCACTCCTTTTTTCAAAGGCGCGTTTTCCAGTAGGGACCAGATGGGAACCCGAAACTTGAAGTTGATTTAGTATACAATGCGTGAATAACCTGAAGCACCTGCACTTTTCTAGGTACATTGGTATGGATACAAAAGTACAAAAAAACAAGAGTGGACGAAAAAGCATCTAAAAAATTGGTAAAGAAGAAAAAATAAGACAAAAGACACGTTGCAGAGCGAGCCAAATAAGGAACCTCGCAACCCGCTTTGCAATCGGACTATGGACTTGTTGCAAAGCGCCTATTTTAGTATGTTATAAGTAGGGACAAATCCTTTATACTACAAGAACAAGATTTTAATCCTTTTAAACTACAAAACCAAATGATATTACTGAAAAGAATGAAATGGACCGTCATCTTGTTGACGCTCTTTTGGTTACCAGTGGCACCCCAAGCTGCTGCCTTAGGGCTAGATTTTATAGAACGGACCTCCTTTAACAAAGATGGCTCTGGCTTGTTTAGCCTCAAAGTAGACTTAACAAAATCAAGTCGACTCATTAGACTCATCAAACTCTTGAACAAAGAGTACGGAGGCATTACCAAGCTCATTGGGTACAATGCCTTTTATGCTACCAAGCGGCAGTTTAAAACAATGCCTGGCATTAGTGGCATCCGTATAAAACACGATAAAAAAATGCTTAAATTTACTTTGCGTTTTGAATTTAAAACCATTCAAGCCTTGAACAACGCCATGCGCAAGATGAACCAAGGAATTGACACAGTTCCGATTACCTATTTTAGCCTTAGCGATGTGCTTTTTGTCCGTGAGGACAGGCATGGCATAGCAAAAAGGTTGATACAATATCAAAAACACGATAATTGTTTGGTTAAAAGTTTGAATCTAGCTTCCTTTTTTAAGGAAATTACCTATACAACCATTTATACGTTTCCAAGAAAAATACAAGATGCCAGCAACCGATTCAGTGAAATAAGCAAAGACGGGCAAACCATACGGATTACCCATCATATATTATCTGCCGAGGAAACAGAAGAATCCATAGCAAACCGAGTTCATTTTATCGACCAATAAAAAACATACAGTTTATGAAAACAAAATACGTGCACTTAGCAGAAAGAATAGAGGCCATCAGGCACTGTCTTTGACTACCCTACCAAACAGTTGGAACTGCAGCTATTGGAAGACAAAACAACCGAACCTACCTTTTGGTCACAACCAGCAGAAGCCCAACAAACCATCCAACAAATCAAGAAACTAAAGCTGCATATAGACCCCATAAACGTTCTACAACGCAAATGGGAAGAGCTTCTTTTGTTGGAAGAATTGCTGTCGTTGGATGCGGCAGACCCCTCAGAAGTAGACCACGTACTGGCCGATAACATTGCTCTACTAGACGAACTAGAGTTGCAAACCATGTTGCATGGCGAAGAAGACCACTTGAATGCTGTGGTAGACATCAAGCCAGGTGCAGGTGGTACAGAAAGTCAAGACTGGGCTTACATGCTTGTGCGCATGTACACCATGTGGGCCTCTAGACAAAAATATGATGTTAAAACCATTCATTATCAAGAAGGAGATGGTGCTGGCGTGAAATCCGTTACCCTAGAACTCATAGGTCCCTACGCATATGGCTACCTAAAAGCAGAAGTTGGCATTCACCGATTGGTACGCCTCTCCCCTTTCGATGCGGCAAACAAACGCCATACTTCTTTTGCTTCTGTATACGCCGCTCCTGTTATAGACGATTCGATACAGATAGAAGTCATACCTTCCGATCTGAGTTGGGATACGTTTCGCTCCGGAGGTGCGGGTGGTCAAAACGTGAACAAAGTAGAAACAGCTGTTCGGGTACGGCACCTTCCATCTGGTTTGGTGGTAGAATGCCAACAAGAACGTTCCCAATTGCAAAACAGAGAAAAAGCATTGCAGTTGTTAAAGTCTAAGCTCTACCAAAAAGAGCTCGAAAAACGGAGGGCCAAGCAACAACAAATCGAAAGCACCAAGAAGAAGATCGATTTTGGATCGCAAATCAGAAACTACGTGCTCCATCCCTACAAAATAATCAAAGACAATCGAACAGGACACGAACGCAAAGATGTAGAAAATGTATTAGATGGAGACCTCAATGGGTTTATTAAAGCCTATTTGTTACACAGTTAAGGAGCTATCCTAGGGGAATAAAGCTATGGGATTGTGCCCTTACGACGGGTCTGTCCATATAACTGTGTAAATTATTTGGGATTCCTAATAATAGATATCTTCTTACATTAGAGCTGTTGCGTAAGTCCTAAAAAAATAGTCGATGTTAAAATTGGGGGTCTCCAGATATCACTTGATCTAAGATCTCCTGTTAGAAGTCTTTATAGGAAGCCATATTTTTAGGTATTTTCCAAATTTTCCATAAACCTATGTATTTATGAGTAAAATGACT
>DATGWI010000123.1:0-4019 GCA_035299565.1 Amoebophilaceae bacterium
GCCATATCGTTGGCATTTGACCGAGAAACCTACGCTCAATTGTTTACCGGTGGATTAGGGAAAGTCCCACACAGCTTTATACCTCCTTCCTTCGAAGGGCACGACAAAACGTTTAGAAATCCATATGCTGCATACGATCTAAAACAGGCCAAAAAGCTGCTTGCAGAAGCGGGCTATCCTGGAGGCAAAGATCTCCCCGAGCTCAGCTTAGCATGCACTGCAAATACTGAGATCAAAACACAAGCAGATTTTTTTGTGCAGTGCATGGCAAAAATTGGGATTACCGTAACTGTCGATCAGATTCCCTTTCCAACTTTGTGCAACAAGGTACAAAAAAGGCAATTTGCATTGGCACTTATGGGTGAAGGTGCGCATTTTCCAAGTGCAATGGAGTATCTTAATATGATACGAAACGCAACAACATACCCTATTGCTATCATAGACCCACCATTTAATGGCTGGTACGATCAGGCTGTGGGGACCCCAGAGAAAACGAAACAGATAGATCTGCTCCAACGCATGGACAAACGCATTGCGGAATTGGCTCCTGCTATACGTCTACCTGTGATGCCAAGCTATTTTTTGGTACACGATCGGGTGCAGAATTATTGTATATCGCCCTACAACTATGGTATGGAGCAGTACCTAGATGTAAAAGAACCAACTTAGCAGTTCGTTTGCAGTAAGGCACTAATCCATACAAAAGCGCACCCCCAAGTCAGAGTCCTGTACCTGTATTGCAGATTTGTAATCCGTATCCAGCATAGCAGCAATCGATTGGTAAAGCAAATCAGCAGTAGTAGCCAGGTTCTTTGCATCAGCTGGCAACGGAGCTGTAACATACAGTCGTTCTACAGCTCTGGTAAAAGCTACGTACAACAGATTTAAGTTGTCCAAATGGATGTACAAACGCTCTAAATGATAGACTTGGGCATAATGGGTTCCCTTAAGGTCTATGCCATATTTCAATGGCCATGCAGCAAAATAAGACAGGGGATGTGCACAATCGCTCCACAAAATAGGACTCTTGTTGGGCATATGGTCTAAATTCCATTGACAAAATGGAACCAGTACGGCTCTAAACTCCAACCCTTTGGATTGATGGATCGTCGTAATGCGTATGGCATTGGAAGCAGCAGGGGTAGGTAGTTTGATGGCATTGCCTCTTTTTTCCCACCAGCTTAAAAATGCCTCTATGGACGTTGCTTCTTTGGAACAGAAATCCAATACCACACTCTGAAAGCAAGACAGACCCTCCTCATGGTGACCTGGAAACAATAGGACAATAAGTCGTTCCACACAACTATAGACCGACAGCTGTTTTAGATACGCCTTTTGGTCCACAAAAGCTTTCGGCAATAAACCAGTGACATCCGTTAATGGCTCTTGCCATGTACCGGTATGCAAGACCACCGATTGGTTGGCAAATCCTTTACAATATCCTTGTACAAAAGCGACTTGGTGGATCACGTCTTTTTCGTTGACTAGATAATACAAGGCGTGTATCAATATTTTTACAATGGAATGACTGGATAAAAAAGAAGTCTGATCTGATTGTACACCATAAGGCATCGGTTCTGCATCTGTTGGGCAATTGAACCACTTGGTTAACCAATCAGCCTCCTTATTGTCCCGCACCAAAAATACCACATCTTGTGCAGGGATGTCAGCTTGCTTAAGCTGATCCAACTGCATACGCAATGCTGTTTGCCAACGTGTGTGCCAGGGGGGAACCTCAGTGGTAGGTTCTGAGGCATCAAACCGAAGCAACATCAACGCTACGCAGCCTCGGTCCTCGTGATTCAGATTGGTTGGTTCTTGCGAAACATCTTCATAAGAACGCTGCATTTGGGCAAATTCTGCCCGCAATGCAGCAACCGATTCAGGAGATACTTCCTCAGAAATGCGTGTTAATTCAGATTCAAGTTGCTGAAAAAGGTGTTTGGCTGCCGTACTAAAAAAGGCATTGTTAAACCGTACAATGGTTTCTTTGCTCCTCCTGTTTGTGGTTAAAGCATGTACACGAGTTTCCTTAAATTCCGATGCTACTTGATGGTTCAACAGCTTCCATTGACTACCACGCCAACGGTAAATGGACTGTTTTACATCTCCCACCACCAAATTCGTAAACCCTTGTGCCAGGCTATTGTGCACCAATGGTTTTATATTCATCCACTGCAATACAGACAAGTCCTGAAACTCATCTATCAAAAAATGGTGGTATTGATTGCCTATTTTTTCGTACAGAAAAGGGGTTTCGTTGTCCCGAATAAGTTGAAAGAGCAACGTTGCAATATCGGAAAGAAACAACACACGGTGTTTGGATCGATACGCTTCCAATCCCAGCATCAAAGCAGCTATAGTGCCAAATGTATAGCGGTACCGAGACAATACCCCAGCGGTTCTATAAAGCCTACCATCTTGTTCATACGCAGTCAAAGCCTCCAAAAGCAGCGGGTGCAACGTTTCATCAATCAGACGACCGATGGGGCCTGCTTGTTGCCTTTTGTTTTTGGTCAACCAACTGGCTGCATCGTCTCGTGCCAAGCAGGTCCGTTTGCTGGGTTCAAAGCTTTTTTTTGTAGCCAGGTTAAAAAAATAGCCCCATATTCCCCTTTCTCCATACGCAAAATCAGTGGGTAGCAACCCTGCTTGTACGATACAGTCCAGTGCCTTTTGACCTATTTGAGCCATTTTAGATTCAAATGCATCCTGTACTGCATCAAGCTTTGCTGCAAACTGTGGTACAGATTCTGGTTTTTCCAAAGCAGTGATAAGGTTGGTTTCATATAGCTTAAACGCCTCATCAAAAAGGGTGTTGCCTACCTGTTGCATGTCCTGTTGCACATTCCAGGTTTTCCCTGCCACTAATTTTTGCAACGCAAACTCTATGATCCATTGCTGCAAAAGCGGGGTATCTGGTAACTGGTCTACGAGTGTGTCTATCACTTCTTGCAATACCACCCTTTGATCCATTTCAAGGGTAAAATGTCGCATAAGGCCCAATTCTTTGGAAAAAGCCTGTACGATTTTATAGAAAAATCCATCAATGGTGGTTACCGAAAAATCACTGTACTGATACAAGATACAAGACAGCACTTCCTTGCTGCGCGCTTGCAGCTGGGATGGGTCCCATCCAGACTGACACAACGCTTCCTGCAATACCGTACGGGTTCCCGTAGCCAGGCAATACAGGTTATTGACCATCCGTTGCTTCATTTCTTGCGTAGAGCGGTTGGTGAAGGTTACGGCTAAAATATGCTTAAAAGCATTCGGATGTTGCAAAGCCCATTTGATGTAATGGGTTACCAAGGTATGGGTTTTGCCAGACCCAGCAGAAGCGCGATAGATCAGTAATTTAGCCATAGTTTACATACACGCATGGAAGCAAGATGCCAGACCTTGGCACTTACAAACAGAGGGAAAAAGCTGATAAGGAAAGAAAAGGAAGAACAGTTCCTAGCGAACCCTAAGGTTTGCCAGCACGCTCTTTTTGGGCTTTTCTCTCTTCTAGAGCCCTTCTTTCTTCTAGATCCTTACACATATCTACCAATGAGAGGAATTTATGCCGAAATGGTCCTGGACGGGCAATACAGGGTGGTATGGGAACCGTCTCGTGGAACAACAGTTTGCGTTCGTGCGGCAATACATCGAGGTACTGCATCTTTCCATACAGGAAGGGATTCATCACATAGTTTTTTACCCATTGGTGTACAAACGCATAGTTGTGTGTAGTAGGAAGCAAGAGACAGGGCACCAATTCAGCGGCTTGTTCGTCTAGTTGCGCAAAAATCTCTGCCCGTTCCCCATCGTCTACTGTACCCATTGCTTTGTCGTACAGTGCATCAAACGGATCTGCCATCAGCCGGATACCCCCTCCTACCCTGGGGAGTCGTATGAGTTCAAACATGGAAGCGAAATCTGGAAAATCGGCACGCCAACCCAACAATGCCAACGTGTGCCACCCCTTGTGGGTATGTAGCAGCAATTCAGGAAAATGATGTTGCTCCACCTCAATG
>DATGWI010000124.1:0-4896 GCA_035299565.1 Amoebophilaceae bacterium
TTTCCTACATTTAAATTGTTTCGAGAGGCTATTATGCATTTTTTTACCCATACTTGGGAGGAGATAAAGCCTAAAATGGATACCAGAATTAACGATAATTTTCAGATCCTAAATCCGGCATCTTGATTCCGATCGAGTATAGACAGAACGTAGTACGATCAAGGGTTTGCATGCATTTGACGAGAAGCCAACGTAATAATTTCTTTTACAAGGGTAGGCAGTGCATGGGCGTGCAGTTGAGCAAAGGGGCTCATTTTTTGAATCATAGCAGTTTTTTTGGCCTGGTTTTTCAGCAAATCTAAAATAAAAGGCATCAATAAATCAGGACATTGTGATTCAGAAAGGAGCAATGCAGCGCCTGCATATACCAACGAAAGGGCATTTTCTGTTTGATGGTCGTTTGTTACATTGGGAGAAGGCACCAAAATGCTTGGCTTTTGTGCCACACAAATTTCAGCAATCGATAGGGCTCCTGCACGAGCAATGAAGACATCTGCGGCTGCGTAGGCCATTTCTATTTTGGTTAAAAACGGGTAACAACGTATGGAAGCCGCATGTGGGTGTGTGCTGATGTCTAGGTTGATCTCTTCGAAATACCGGTTTCCAGTAATCCATACAAGCTGGATATCTTCCTGCTGAAAGGCCGAAAGTTTTTTCAGTATAATTTTATTCAGCTCCTTTGCTCCTTGGCTCCCCCCCATAATAAGCAAACATTTTTTGTTGGGAGAAAGGTTAAAATACTGAAATACTTTTTGTCTGTCTAATTTATCCAAGTTAGCTTTGTGCAGATAGGGACGTACTGGATTGCCTGTGGCTATGATTTTTTCTTCTGGGCAGGATAGCGTTACTTCTTCATAGCCTAAACAGATTTTGGTTACATACCTAGCGAGAAATTGATTCGCCACACCTACTTTGCTATTCTGCTCATGAATAAGGGTGGGAATGCGTTTGGTATAGGCAGCGAACAGAGGGGGGAAAGCGGCATATCCTCCCGTACCAATTACTACATTGGGCTTGAATAACGCGCAAATGGACCATGCTTGGAATATACTTTTTAAAACAACATAGGCCCATTGAATGGTTTTCAACCACTTGCCTCTTGGCATGCCTCTTATATCTATTCCCTTTATCGAATAACCCACTGCAGGAATGAGATTCATTTCCATTCCACCTTTGGCACCTACAAACAAGATCTCTACGTCTGGTATTTGGCACCGTAAGGCATCTGCGATAGAGATGGCTGGGTAAATATGCCCTCCTGTGCCTCCGCAACCAATTAATACGCGCATAATTTACAGGGATTCTGTGGTGGACGAAATTGGTTGTTCCATATCGGCCCTACCGTTTGGATCACCGATGCGATAGGTTGTTAAATCCTTATGTGCGCATAATCCAACGCCTTTGATGCTGTTTTTGCGCTGCGTGATTTCAATAGGCGCGTTTGTTGAGAACCTCTCTGTTTCCATATCATAAGTTAGCTTTTCGGTAGCAATGGTTAACTCCTCTGCTGGCTTTTGTACAGATACCCTTCCTTCGAGGATACATGTTTTTGAGGCTTTATGGTAGGAGAGTTTCTGGGCTTGCATGGAGGTAGTATGCACAGGTTGTTGTACATGACCTGGTTTTTTTTCCAAGATTTTGACCTCAATCCCGCCATCTAATTCTACATTGCCACTTTTATAATGCCGCATTTGTGTCGCTTTGACAGCATATACCAATCTACCCTGATGGGTGGTTAAAAATTCAAATTTACTCGTCTCTAGCAACAGCATATCTTTGGGTTCGGGTTTCTTTTCTGGTGAGGCAGCACATAGGGCAGAAACGAGGAATTGACCACCCATAAAGGCACAAAAACGCAAATATTTCATATGTAATTGGAGCAGTTTAGATGGTATATCAGATGTTGGGTTCATGCCAATAGGTCTCTTGCATAACGCTACTTTTGCTGGCAATTTGGATCTCGATTCGGTGCTCAAATCCTGACATACATTTATATTAGACCTGTTGCGTAAGTCCTAAAAAATAGTCGATGTTAAAATTA
Organism: Amoebophilaceae bacterium; assembly: GCA_035299565.1. Lineage (GTDB taxonomy): Bacteria > Bacteroidota > Bacteroidia > Cytophagales > Amoebophilaceae > Cardinium. The sequence goes on from DATGWI010000124.1 coordinate 2,042, forward strand.
GGGTTTCCCAGATATCACTTGATCTAAGATCTCCTGTTAGAAGTCCTTATATGAAGCCATATTTTCAGGTATTTTCCAAATTTTCCATAAACTATATATTTATGAGTAAAATGACTTAAGCAACAGATCTATTTATGCATGTTGTGGTTTTGTGCCCCATATCTCCTACAAATCCCTCAGCATAAGCGCGTGCTACAAGAGGCTTAATCCCTTGAACAGGAAGCAAGCCAGCAGCTTGACCTTATCCCCATCAACCAACAGGGTCAGTAACCGCGCTCGCTTTTGCTCTAAAGATAATCATATGCAAGATATATGGCAAATTTGCATACCTGGCTTTAAAAGGTAGGAGGAAAAAGCCGGTAAATTTATTACCTTCATACAAAGTCTTTTGCATACGTTTTTGCTCGGATCGGCCTTGTTTGGGCTACAAACATGTTTTCAAATGCTTGCAACAAGCTCAATTTGTTTCAGCCAAAACCACCTTTACCATGTTCAGATATCAAGTAGCAATTTATAGTTTTTTTGTGGGTGTACTTCTACATGCATGTGGTACTACTCAGGGGATATACAAAATGACTGGAGAGGATGCTGTTACCGAGACTGTTACCGGTCAACCCCCAACCGACCTAAAGTCTCAACACAAAGAATGTCCCATCTGTTTGGAACCTTTTTCTGATACAGATCCAGAAGTATGCGTAGACGGTTTTCATAACTTCCACAAAGAGTGTATACTTAGTGCAATTCGGACCAAATATGATCTAGCACAAGAAGAAGCAATCATCAGCCCAGAGATTGTTGTTGCTACAGAAATTGTATTCTCGTGCCCTATGTGTCGGAGAGAGATAACAAACGAGCCTTTATGGACGCAGGTAAAGCAGGAAATCCTATTCCCAGCAATAGAAAAATACATCCAAGATGGATATCATCCAAACCTAACTTGGGACGTAAATAAGAATGCTTTATTGCATCTGCTGGCTAAACGAAATCAGGGAGAAATAGTGGAAAGATTCATATCCATTGCAGCAGAAGCCAAACTAGATGTAGATCTAAATGCTGTAAATAGCCAAAGATGGACCCCTTTGCATGTAGCTGCAGATGTGGGTGCAACTGACGTTATAAAACGGCTCTTGGCTAAAGGGGCCAATAAAGATGCGCCCAATGATTGGGACTGGACTCCTTTGCATTTAGCTGTGCAGTCCAATCGGATTGAAGCGATGCGTCTGCTCATTGAACAGGGTTCAAACATAAAGGCAGAGGGGAACATAGGTTTTAAAATGCAACATGGTCGCATCACACCCCTGCATTTGGCTGCTTATTTTGGTCAGAAGGAAGCCATGGAGGTGCTTTTAGCAAGCAAAGCCGATATTAATGCACAAGCCATTTATGACTTCACTCCGTTACATATAGCAGCGTTGTGCAGCAACAAAGCTTTCTTAAAAAGAATAAATTCCGATATAGAAGATCGTATGGATGCTGAACAAGCCAAGTATCAAGCTTGTATAGATGTCTTGCTCAAAGCTTCTGCTAGCACTACATTACAAACTAAATATGGCCAAACGTATCAAGCGCTTCAAGCACTAAAGACGTTTGATCCTAAGCTTATAAGCTTATTTAAATAGCTTCTAGTGGAAATCGGTTACATGCTTTCTACACACTCCATTTTTCAAAGGTGCATGGTGCAATGCGTTTGGGCAATTGGGTTTTAATGCGGTAGGCTGCGCTTATTTTATTTTCATGAGAGCCCTTTCAGTAAGAACCGCTGGTTGAGCGATTTTTAGACAAGCGTGTTATGCCTCAATAATAACATAGAGCGTTTCTTGTTCGCGTTTCATATAATATTTCTCCCGTGCAAATTTTTCCAATAGGGAATCGTTGTGCAACAGCTCGTGTTTCTCTTTTTTGATGCGTTGAATCTGACTCGTATAATACGACCGATCTTGATTGAGTTTTTGCCAAATTTTGCACAATCTGTATTGCACAAATACATTTTGATCGTCAAAAAAAAGCATCCATACAGCAAAAGCCACTGTAAAAATGCACAAGGGATCTAGTACGATCTGTCTGATCCAGATTCTCTTTTTATTGGTTTGATTCATAGCAGTAGCAAAGGATCACAACGAGCCAACTTAGCAAGTTCAAGGTAGGGCTCTGTTTCAACAAAGCGAATCTAAAAATAAAATAAGAGAAATAAAACAGGGATAGACACCAGGGAAACTATATGGGCCTTTTTAAAAAAGATAGAATCAGCAAAATACATTAACTCATCTATTCTTTCAGCATAGGCATTGAAATAAAAAGCATTCAAAAACAGCGCATTATTTTTTAGGCTTTGTGGCCAAAGCAATCGTTACAAACAGTTGCATGTACTGAAAAGTTTACGTAAACTCATAACGATTGGGTTACTATTCTTGAGATCTATCGTTATTAAATCCAAATTTTAACCTTTTATCTGACATTCGGCACAAAATCTGTAAGAAATTGATAACCAATTCTTTATTTTAAAATAAATCACTGGGCGAAAAACAATAAATATCTGTAAACCAAACCATTATTATTTTTTGCGCGGAATGTCGGTTTTATTTCTTTGTCTATGTTGTTTAACCGTACTTGGTAACAGTTACAGCCCAAGGCTCAATACCCACTAAGGTTAAATGCTAACTAGTACGCATATTCATTGTTTAAAACAAAATATCATACCATGCATACATTATTATTAACCTCAGTTCGGGATTAGACTTATTGTGAATCAGTCATAAGTATCTTTTTTATAGATGGTTTTTTCTCTTTTAGCCCATAAGCGGTAATTCCAGCTATCAAATTGACTAGAAAATTAGGTAGACTCCTATGCCTGGAAT
>DATGWI010000125.1:0-10920 GCA_035299565.1 Amoebophilaceae bacterium
CATACTTTCAATAGCTTGTGTATATTGCTTGCCAACGACATGCTTACGTTTGGGTAAAATGCCCCGATAAGCTGACCATTTGTCTGTAAAAACAGTTCTAGGACGCAAGTTTTTATCAAAGACCAGATGCTTCTGGCTGCTTCTTGAGTTCGTTTTTAACACCGTTACATTACTGACTCCTAAAATACGTCCTATAGACCTAAAGACAAGTCCTTCAAGATGGCGTTTTAATGCTTCAAATCTTTTCTCTGCGCTATAAGCCCTCCCTTTGCCTAGCGTCCAATTACGGTTGCAATCTTTTCAGTTATAACGCTGAAAACCAACTGGATATAAATTTTTTCGACAGTTCATTCCTTGACAATATTTACATTCCATCTTATTTTCTCTGTTTGAATTAAAACAGCAATATAAGAAGATATCTACTAATTACTAGCAATCCCTTTCTCCTTACTACCTAACTATAAGCTACTTACGCAACAGGTCTAATGAATTTTTAAGAAAATTTGTGCGGAATGTCAGATAGATGCATAGCAGCTGGGTTTGTTATTCTATGACGGTACTAGCTAAGAGCAATCCCCTGTCAAACCCTGAATAACTTCCATCGATAAACCTGTAACTGAAACAATGGTGTCCAAGGGAAGACCTAGTTGCAGCATGTTGTAAGCAATCTGCATTTTCTCTTTTTCGATACCGATTTTTTCGCCTTCAATTTTTCCTTTTTCGATACCGATTTTTTCGCCTTCAACTTTTCCTTTTTCTCTGCCGATTTGTTCTCCTTCTAGCTTAGCAGAAGTAAGGGTATCTTGGGCTTGGACCGCTTCTTTGAGGTAATGAAAATAGGCGCTGCGTTCTGCTGTATTCATCTTCAGTACGCTTAAACGTTCGGCTACCTTTTTCATATAGGGCGATTTAAAATCCTCTCTTATATCGGAATATTTCATGACGTAGAGCCATTCGGTCAGTTCGCTAGTGACGACATCGTTAAAGAGCGGCACAGAAATAAAAAAGTATTCCGGAAACACATTGTGGTGTTCGTAGACGACCAACCCTTGATTGGCAATGCGCATGTCTATGGGATGGGCGGTATCGATCTCATGAATAATGGTTTGGCCATGGTACATGGGCTTTTCCATGTTTTTCGTGTAAAAATAGAGCAGGCTAATGTGAAAGACCTTCTTTATGGTGGTATAGTCTTGATTGCCGGAAATGCTGTCTACAATGAGTCTGGAGCTATTGAAACAGGCTTTGTGCATAAAGTTGGGAGTAAGGGCCCGTTCGATTTCGACAATGTACTTGTTGCCGTCTACGTCTTCCACGACCAAGTCGGCTATGGAATGCTTGAGCGCTTTGCTTTCTTTGTTGCTCTCGCCATCGAGCAAGGCATTGATCTTTACCGGTTTGTACCCCTGCACCGCCAATACAGCGGAGATGAAGTGTTCGATAATGTCGTAGTCTCCTTTGTTTTTTAGGAGGTATTTGATGGCGTAATCAAAGGAAATCAGTGGCTTATCGGACATGGTGGATTTGAGTAAAGAGTTTCACTTTTGTTCAAACGGTGAAGCGTTGAGCGCCTGTTGTACCGTCTTCTAATTTAGATAGAAATCCATGGATTTCAAAAACCACTCCAGATGCCGATTGGGGGATCCACATGCAGGTGCGTAGTAAGCCTGTAACGGCGGATCGACACGGATAAAAAGGGTGGAGTAGCCCATAAACCGCTTCACCTTACCGACAACCAAAGCAAACCATAAGACAGCCTAGACCATACCCAAAATGATTGCGGTCTAAATGCGCTTTTTATGGACTTGCCCAAGGAAAAACAAGATGAATTTAGAGACGTACAAGGATACAGGAAAGATTGTGCAGACCGTATAGAAAAGAACAATCTTTATACTAACTTACTTCGACGTGAAGAACAACTCCGTCAATTAGCTCCCGCAGAGGTGCCTCAAGTGGGAGCCTTTCCTGTGGCGGCTATTGCCGTAGGTGCTGTTAGGGTTGGCATGGCGGCTTGGTCTGCGTATCAGTTATATGCAGCTGGTAGAGATATTATTAATGACTCACGGGTTCAGCAAAGCTGGCAAAAAGGAAACTACTTAGGCACATTTTTTTAGCACGATAAAGAGGAAAGCTTGCAGCTTTATTCCTACCTATTGCGTACATTTGTCTTGATCTCTGACCAAAATATTTTTATGCTTATAGCTACCAAAGTTTGTAAGGCGTACAACCAAGTGCCGGTGATTCAAAACGTAGATTTTCAGGTGTATCCAGGGACGTTGGTCGCAATTGTAGGCCCTTCTGGGGCTGGAAAAACGACCTTATTGAATCTGTTGTCCACGCTGGAACGTCCCGATAGCGGTACGGTACAACTCGATGGAATCGATCTGAAGGAACTCAAGGGAGCAGCTTTGGCGGAATTTAGGAACAAAAAAATAGGTTTTGTTTTTCAGTTTCATCACCTCTTGCCCGAATTTACGCTTTTTGAAAACGTTTGTATGCCTGGATACATCGGTACAATGCCTAAACAAGAAGTTGAACAAAAAGCCCATGCACTCATCCAGTTACTAGGCATCAACCATTGTCAACACGCCTTACCTGCCCACAGCTCTGGAGGAGAACGACAGCGTGCAGCCATCGCTAGGGCATTGTTGCTTACGCCTTCTGTTGTTTTTGCGGATGAACCAAGCGGCAGTCTGGACACCAAGCATGCTGCCCTGCTCCATATGCTTTTTAAGGAACTTTGTACCTCCTTGCAACAAACCTTTGTGTGCGTGACCCACAACCCTGCCCTAACAGCAATTGCCGATCAAGTATTTGTCTTGGAAGATGGGCTATTAAGACCGGCCTAAAACACCAATGTGCCACAAATGGTTCCTCGAGGTGCCAGTGTGTGTTGGGTACACTGTATCGGAAAATTGGTCAGTGTATCAAGTATAAGGTTGAAAAAAAGAAAGGAATCAGTTAAATTTAAGCTTAAAAAAAGAAACAAGGCATGGTTTCGTAGTTCAACGGATAGAATAGAAGTTTCCTAAACTTTTGATGCAGGTTCGATTCCTGCCGAGACCACATTTACCGCCCCCGAACAAATCTGTTACGCCACCCTATTTGGCACAAAGCAACAAAAGATTCCAGTATCCTATGCAAATTCATTTTGGAATTTCCTCTGACCCTGTTGCTAAAAACAATGGGTACTTCCACTATTTTTGCTCCCATCTTATGACTTAAATACTTCATTTCTACCTGAAAACTATAACCCGTAGAAACAATCTCTTGCCATAAAAAACGTTCGAGCAACGTACGCCGGTAACAGGCAAACCCCGCGGTGCTATCTCTAATAGATAGACCACTCAGCAAGCGAGCCACTCCGTTGGCTACATGAGATAAGATACTCCTGCTATAGGACCAATTCATTACTTGGCTGCCCAACACATAACGGGATCCGATTGCCAGGTCTGCTTCGTGTGTACGACAGGTAGCTACGAGCGTCAGTAGATCTGCGGGCGCATGGGAAAAATCAGCATCCATGCTGCAAATGTATTCATAGCCATAAGCCAATCCCCAACGAAAACCAGCTATATATGCTTTTCCTATCCCTTCTTTTGTAGGCCTAGTCAACAAATGCAATGCATGAGGGTATGTTTCTTGTAATTGGATCACTTGATTGGCGGTACCATCCGGAGAAGTATCGTCTACTACAAGCACATGCACCTCTGCTTGTAGCTCAAAAATAGCTGTTAAAAGCAGAGAGATATTTTTACATTCGTTGTAGGTGGGCACAACTACCAATGTATTACACGTGGGGGAGGGGATATGTATGGACATTTTATGTTTGATTGGCTTTTTTTGAAGCACGCTTGTAGCAAGCTGGTACAACGAACTTTTTAGGAGGATGGTCTAACTTCTTGAAAATGATATTTTTTAGCGTTAAGGAACCTTCTTTTCGCTTTCCTTTGTGGACCAAAGAAAAACAAAGCTGTAGTCCAGTTAAGTCAGACAAACAGTCTCTGAAGGGGGTTAACAAACGTCTATAACGGATATGTAGGCTGTTGCGTTGTGCCAAATTGGTTGCTTGCGTTTGGATTAGAATTCGTGTTTCTGGCTGATATACATACGAAAAAGTGTTACTCCATTGCGCGCGCTCTTTTGTATCCTTTATGTGCAGCAAGCTACACTTGGTACCCAAAAGTAAGGATTGTAGTACACTGTAACAGCAAGGGAAACCAGAGTGCTTGGTGAGTTCCCTATAGCTCCATTGATGGTTTTTTCGGGACCACCGATCCAAAACAACCAGACCGTCTTGATTGGCTGTACCGCGCATGACTTCTATGCCGCAAGGACTTTTTAGGACAAATTGTATGGCCTTATTGTAAGTTGTGTAACAGAGCAGCGTCAAACGTGTTGTGTGCTTTCCAGCTGTGTATTGCACGCAAGATTGGATAGCAAAATAACGTGGAAACGTTTCGTGAAAAGGCAGCGCTTCCCATACCAGTTCCGTCTCTGCTTCTTCTTCTTTTGGGATCATTCCACAACTGATCCATAGGAAACATACAGAGAACCATACCGTTACCAATCTATCGTAAAAAAAAGAAATCAAGGATGCAACGGAATGTTTCTTGATCATTTGGTTTGACACGCTGTTCTCAAAGACAGTAGACCTATATTGCTGCTGTTCAGGTAAGCAAAGAGGGTACCACAGCATTGCTGTGCTGCTTTCATTTGAAGCCTTCAAGCTCCATCACTGCACACGCATAACGTAGCGCAAAGCTCCTTTTGCGCTAAGCCGTTGCTTCCAGATAGCGAAATTCCAACTCTTCTTCTAAAAACTCTCTTGTTGCTTCTAGAACAGGTTTGGGTAATTTTTCATAGTACTGGGTAATTTCGTATTGTTTTTGTGCGTCGAGCGGATCTTTTTCTTCGCTTATAGATGCAAACAACTCCAATTTACGATCCAGTGCTTCTTTTTTATTGGTAGCAATCTGTTTGGCTCTTTTGATGATAACAACCGTACTCTCGTAAATGTTACCAGTAGGCGCAATCAGATCGTGAATGTTTTTGGGTGCTAAGTATAGTTTTTTATTTAAATTCATTGTAATGGTCAATCAATGTTAGGCTGTGGTAAAGTGAAAACATCTTTTTTGTCTTTTTTGTTACGTCTTAAGTCAGGAGCAGTAGTAGACCTTGCTTGCACGTAGTTTCTTAGCTGACTTGAGCATTGTTGCACAGCGTCTATGCGTTCCTTGTGGTCGACCTCGTTTGAAGCATGTTTTGCCAGTTGGGTATAACAGCGCACCAAAAGTTCCAATACTTGTCCATGAAACAACGATTCTGGATGGTCTTCCTTAAAATGAACAAGCGCCACAACAGCAGCACGATAATGCCCCAATTGGGCATACAGACGTGCCGCTTCAAACTCCTTCTTCAATAGCCGGTGTTGGAGTTTTTGCAACGCCTGGGTAGCCTGATGCAGATAGTTTCCTGTTGGAAATTTAGCCAAATACCGCTCCAAGCAATGCATGGCATCGTAGGTAGTAGTTTGGTCTAGGAACGTATCTATGCGAACCTGTGCCAAGCTATATCCCTTCATAAAGAGCGCTTCTTCTGTCCGTGCATCAAAGGGATATTGTTTGACAAACAATTCGAATTGATTGGATGCCACCAAATAATTCTTTTCATAAAAGTTACAATAGGCTCGGCAAAAATGAAGATCCGAGCGCTCTATTTTGTCTTTGATAGCAGGCAAAATAGTTTCTAGCAACGCATTGGCCTTTTCATACCGTTTCTGAGCATATAATTGCATCACGCGTTCTTTCTTTTGCAGCAGCAAGGATGTGGTGCTTTTAGCCGTTGACGCTTCCAAAGAAGCAGGTTTAGCTGCTAGGACGAAAAATATCCCCAACAAACTATATCGAAATTTAACTCTATACATAGGTTACAAATTTAAAACATATCCTTTAACTTTCAAATACCTCACGGCACATGTTCTGATTCTGAACATATTTTCTGTTCCTGTATGGGACAGGCATGATGTACCATATTTTCTTTTGTAGGCCACTTTTCGCCATGCCAAACAAAATGCTCTAATTTCATTTGTTCCAACGTCAGCTTCTCAGCAGGGTAAAACATGCCTAACGGCTTTGGCTGAAACTTCATTTGTTCCAATTGGTTGTTGACCATGTCCATTTCCATGCTGGTGCATTTGATATGGTTCATCCCTACCAATTCTTTCTGTTCATCTAGTACAAAATAAAGGCTTTCGCCATTGCCTTCTATGCACATTTTTTCGAGCACCCCTTCTTTAAACTTTGCAACCATCTTATCGCCCTTTACCTGGTTGTAATTGCCTACTGGATCAGCCGAGGTCATAAATAGATTTTTATCGACAAACATTTTAACGGTTTCTGCTTCTTCTTTTTGTATCACCAAGCGTACGTCTTCTCCTGTGATCTGATATCCCCCACACCAAACAATGGGGGTATCTAGTAATTTAATGGTATTGTGTGTAGAGTCATATATTGCTCCATTGGCTATGCCTTGCAAGCTTGCTTCATACAACCGAACGTTGCGCATCGCATGAATTTTTTGTATTGGGGGGCCTTCTTTTTGTGGTTCTTCTACCGCCATAAAGTGTTCTGCCCTCAGATACAGTTGGTCACCATGTATTTCTTTAGTCAGTAAAGGATTTCCAAAGATTTCCACCTTTTGTGGATTTCTGGCATAGGTTGCGGTCTCTCCAATGATGCGCACATCATATTGTTTTGCATCTAGTGATACATGACCCGTGGCCTTGCAATTCTGGCCGTCAAAGAGTTCCAATTGGTCCGCAGCAAGCGTTAAGTCCTTTGTTGTAAACGTCCCCTGATTAAAGATAAGGTGTTTTTCAGGTTGCAGGTAACTGCCTCCTGTTTGGGTATGTATGGTGCCATCTGCATGGGTGATTTTGGTAAATCCTTGAAAGGTAGCCTGTTCCGTCTTCATATTGTAATACAAGGCCTCACAATGCAAGGTATAGGTAGGATCTAGGAGCGCTACCTCCTTGGAAAAAATGACCGTTTGCTGGGCGGTATTGTATGTTCCAGTTCGACTGGTTAGGACCATACCTTCTTGTACCAATTTCCCTCCTTGAGCAAACGTTCCCTTGTTTTGAGCGAGATCATAACGCAATTCCGGGGTATAGAATGTAGATTTTTCCGATTGGCAAACAACGTTTTTCGTCATAATGGCCAACTTCTTTTCTGGGTAATAGGTCAGCTCACCTGCTTTGAGGCTGTTTCCTTTTTGATCCACTATGGTAACGTTTCCTCGTGCTTCTATGACATTTTTTTCATCATACTTATAGGCCTCGTCTGCTTTTAAAAGTAGACCGCTGGGCTGAAACCGAAAGACTACATTGCCTTTTAATTTTTTATAGTTTTTCCCTTTTGTGGCCTCTCCTTCTAATTGATCGGCGGTATACTGCATGGTCTCAGGTTCTGTTGCAACCGATGCTGAAAGTCCCATTCCTACAAACAAGGTGCAGATTGAGATTGCAACCAAACGTATGGTATTCATAAGATGTGTTGGAACGAAGGAAACATATGTTTTCTTTTATCAGTCTAAAAAAAGAACTTTGTAAGTTCTGTGTACATTATCTGCATTCCATACGCATATGACGGGAATGTCTTGATGCAAATGTACGGAGAAAAAACCAACGCAATCAAGGTGCGTTTTTTCTTCAGTTGGGTGCTGCAAACCATGCCTGTGAAAAAGGGTAATTTTTAAAAATTAGTGCCATTTAGTGCCATGTGTTGTTTTGTAAAAAAAATAATTCATTTTCAATTATTTTATAGGTTTTTAAGGTGGGTGGCATAGACGTTATAAGCCACACATAGCTTACCACGGGTTATCCAGAAGCGTTTGCACTATCCCTCTGCACCGCGTACAAAGCGTCCTGCTTGCACTACAAATTGCTGTATATCCCCGGCTTCAAGGTCACGGTCAACGTCTTCTCTCGTATAGATGCGTAGGGCACATGAATCGATGTTCCGGTGGTTTGGATTTCTTTTGGCTCTATCCTTGGTTTCATCAAACACAAAATTCATCCCCATACAAACAATTTTTTGGCTGCTATAGTATGTATCCAGATAGCCTATATCTTCTATTTGTGCCAAGGCTTCACGCGCACATCCATTCATTTTCAGTTCTAAAATGTATGTAACGGGGTTGTCACCGGAACGATCATCTATCACTAGGTCCATGCGACCCAACCCAGTATGCTCTTCGCTGCGGACCCTTATGTGTGTGCCGTAACTGAAAAAGGCCCCCTGTAAAAAGGAATGCAACAGCCCTTGAAAGCTTTTCTCCCGTTTCTGAATAAACTCATAACTGGAGCTGGCAAAGCAGACTTTCTTGACAATGGTTAGGAAACGGATCCAATCTTCTTGATCCAACGCCTCTTTTAACACATGGCTGTATCTTTTTCCTGCTTCTCTTCCCTGATCGTTGGCAATTTCTTCCAGGTTTTCGGCTAAAGATTCTCTGACTTCGGCATTCGGAAATTTGAGCAGGTATGTTTTCTCAGCTGGATCGTACCGATCTATTGTTAAATAACCCGTTTGGTACATCAAGGGAATTAAATCGAGTTTCCGATTGTTCTTCGTGATCAGCAAGGCATCTTTGGTGGCATCAAAGCGACATGATTCCCAATCTAGATTAAATCTAGCAAGATCTTGTTTCATTTGATTCAACAACACACTGGGATCCCCTTTGCGGTACCAATACCCTTCTAAGCTACCTTCTTTAAAGAAAGACAACAAGGAAGAAGGATTGTAAACAGAGGGGCCATTATAGGTAAACCGATACCCATTGTAATAGCCCTTTAATTTGATTAAGATCTCTTCTTTGGTATGGCTTTTTCCTGTCCTTTGCGCTAGTTTATCCGCTACATAATCCAATCTATCCTTAAAAATAGTGCTGATATTTTCCTCTTTATACCCTACTACATCTGCGAATGCTTCATCCATAGAGACATCATCCAATGCATTGGCTCCAGAACACAAGCCAGACAAACTAAACTTGGTGACCCCCGTTACGAATATAAGCTGGCAGTCTTTGGAGCACGCTTTGACTTCTTCTAGAAAATTCTTAAGTACGGCTTGATTTTGAACATACAATGAATCCTCCGCATCATCCCACTGCAATTTTACCAAAGGAGCATCATATTCATCGATTAAGATGACTACTTTGGGTTCATAACCATTTCCTAGTGATTGTAGCTGCTTAAACAAACATTCGAAATAGGCTTTTAGAGAATCACTTCCGTCGGGATCTTTGAGCTTAGCATGCAACCCATAATTTGTTGCTATCGCATATAACAACTTTTTGAGGTCTATGCTCAACACTTCCGGCGTTTCATTACTGAGCTTAGAAAAATCCAACCGAATCACGGGATACTGTTTCCAGTCATAGGTTTGTGCTGCGCCATGTTCGTTTTTAAATATACCCTTATAAATAAAGCAATCTTTAAACAGCTCTTTCTTTGCTTCTCCTTCCGCAATGGTAGCCAAGGTATCTATGAACAACGATTTGCCAAACCTTCTGGGCCGGATTAACAATAAGGGGGTTCCTTGAATCAACATTTGTCCTGCGTAGGCTGTCTTGTCTTCGTAGTAACCAGAAGCCAACACCCTTTCTATGTTGGTTATGCCTATGGGGAGCGTATGGATTTGTCTTTCGTATTTTTTACTTGATTCTGGGAATGCTTTGCCTAGTCGTTGCTTTTCTTCCATCGTATTTTTGTTTCTGTCCAGTATCCAGCTAGCTTGTTTACTTTTACCTTTCTTTTTAGCAATAGGTGTATGAGCATGTTATCTAATGGCACGTTTAAAGCTAAAAAACTTTACACAATAATTTTTTGGTACCCTTCTATCAAGACAAAGGTATGGAGAAAAAAGGATCCTGTTGTAGGGATGCAATCCCGCCTCTTCATTTCACTTTAGTATAGACCTGTTGCGTAAGTCATTTTACTCATACATACATAGGTTTATGGAAAATTTGGAAAATACCTAAAAATATGGCTTCCTATAAGGACTTCTAACAGGAGAGCTTAGATCAAGGGATATCTGGGACCCCCAATTTTAACATCGACTATTTTTTAGGACTTACGCAACAGCTCTATTCAATCAAATCCATTGCGCAATGCATTAGCCCTTTTCCCAAACGCTACTATTACTGCTCATTTGCAAGTCGATTTTGTGCTAAAGTCCTCACCTATTTCTATAGACCTGTTGCGTAAGTCATTTTACTCATACATACATAGGTTTATGGAAAATTTGGAAAATACCTGAAAATATGGCTTCATATAAGGACTTCTAACAGGAGATCTTAGATCAAGTGATATCTGGAGACCCCCAATTTTAACATCGACTGTTTTTTAGGACTTACGCAACAGCTCTAATACACAATGTGCTTTAGATATAAGTAAATCATAATCAACCAAAGAAACTTAATTTCAATCCCACTTTCACGTTGTAATCGATTTAGAAACAAAAGCACGTTGGTGGTAAACAAGCTTATGAGCTACTTCCAATAATTTTCTCATACAAGCAACTATAGCAACTTTTTTCGGTTTAAATTTATCAATAAGGCGTTGGTAAAATTGTTTTAAGTAAGAGAACCACTTTCTACTACTTAAAACGGCAATATATAAGGCATCCCTGGGTATTTTTCTGCCTCCTCGTCGTACGTTTATAGATATGTTATATTTGCGACAAAGATCTGGAAAAAGGCCGAGATAGAGTTGGTAATATACTCAATCGGAATGAAGATGCCTTGTCAGACTCCCTAAAAATTCGTAACATTGTGGCATGAGTACTTGGTTATCTACCGAAGAACTCCGGTTGCTGGAGCTTCGTCATAAAACAGAACGAGATAAGCGGATCGCTG
>DATGWI010000126.1:0-19450 GCA_035299565.1 Amoebophilaceae bacterium
ATTCCAGGCATAGGAGTCTACCTAATTTTCTAGTCAATTTGATAGCTGGAATTACCGCTTATGGGCTAAAAGAGAAAAAACCATCTATAAAAAAGATACTTATGACTGATTCACAATAAGTCTAATCCCGAACTGAGGTTATTAGGTACGGAATGTCGGATGTTACTACATTACGTTGCCTTTGGGAGCGCTCTGTTCAAAAAACTCGGCACGATATAATTCTTGTAAAGATATGAAAATAAGCTTAAAAATAAAATTTTTGTAAAGATTTCCTCTATCGTCTCTCGCACGCCAAGCATGATGCAACACACAACTCGTGTCTCGGCTTTCAATTAAATTTAGTAGTTTTACGTTGCGTATTGTTGGGATCCATTTCTTTATTTTTATGTCGAAGCCAGTAGAATTAACCCCGTTGATGAAACAATATTTTTCCATTAAGGAGCAATACCCTGGAGCCTTGTTGTTGTTTCGGGTAGGCGATTTTTACGAAACCTTTCTGGAAGATGCGGTACAAGCAAGCAAAATTTTAGGTATTGTTTTAACCAAACGAGCCAATGGGTCTGCTGCTTCGGTAGAATTGGCTGGATTTCCACATCATTCTTTAGAAACGTATTTGCCCAAATTGGTCAAGGCAGGACACCGGGTGGCTATTTGTGACCAAATAGAGGACCCCAAACAAGCCAAAGGGCTGGTACAACGAGCTGTTACCGAGCTGGTTACACCTGGACTGTCGTTCAACGAAAGTGTGCTGGACCATGCTTCGAACAACTACCTGGGAGCGGTCTTTTTTGACAAAGGATCCATGGGCATCTCTTTCTTGGATCTCACTACAGGAGAGTTTTTCTTGGCACAAGGAGATTGCGCATATGGACAAAAGCTGCTGCAACATTTTGCCCCTTCTGAGGTGCTCTTCAATAAAAAACAGCGGGAGCTTTGGGTAGCGTTTGCAAACGATGCGTTTCACACGTACGCACTAGACGATTGGGTTTTTCAATTTGACTATGCCTATGGCTTGCTCAATACCCATTTTGGCACCCATTCCTTAAAGGGATTTGGGATCGAGGCACATCCTTTGGGCATTGTAGCTGCGGGCGCTATTTTGCGCTATTTATCCGAAACGGAACACAACCAAGTCAAACACATCAATTCGATTGTACGCCTCGAAGCACATTCCCATCTTTGGTTGGATGCCTTTACGGTTCGTGCATTGGAACTGATTGTTCCACAGCAAGCCGGTGGAACTTCCCTTATGGAGGTTTTGGACCAAACGGTCACGCCTATGGGCGCGCGGCTGCTTAAAAAATGGATCCTATTTCCACTCAAAGAAGTATCATCCATCCAAGAACGTCTGGATACCGTTGCTTATTTTGTGGACCATGCAGAAGCCATAACCCTGTTGGTTGGATGGCTCAAACAAATAGGTGATCTTGAACGGCTTATTTCGAAGGTAGCGGCCGGTAGAATCCATCCACGCGAAATGGCTACCTTCCGGAAAGCATTGGAGCAGATTCAACCCATACAAAAAACGCTAGAAGACAGTGAATTTAATTTATTAAAAAAACTGGCCGAACAGCTGCATCGTTGTTCCTATTTGGTGGAATCCATTCAAGAAAAATTACAAGACAACCCTCCCTTGCTCACCAACCAAGGGGGGATGATCAAGCCAGGGATCAACAGCAAGCTAGACGAATGGAATGCCTTGATCCATAATAGTAAAGACTACCTGGTGCAACTGCAGCAAAAAGAAAGCCAGCAAACAGACATCCCTTCTTTAAAAATTTCTTACAATCGGGTCTTTGGGTATTATTTAGAAGTGCCCAATGCACACAAAAACAAGGTGCCCAGTAGTTGGATGCGCAAACAAACCCTAACCAATGCAGAACGATACATAACCGAAGAACTCAAGTACTACGAAGAAAACATTACACAGGCTACGGAACAAGCACAGCTGTTGGAACAACAATTGTACCAGGAGTTGGTACACCTTGCCATGGAATTTATTCCACAGGTTCAACAAAATGCCAGAACAGTCGCCCAATTGGATTGCTACCTCTCGTTTGCGCAACAAGCAGCGCTGCATGGGTATTGCAAACCTACGGTTGACCATGGAACGCTCTTGGATCTCAAGGGAAATAGGCATCCTGTGATCGAACAATCGCTTCCCTTGGGCACGGCTTATGTACACAATGATGTGTTCTTAGA
This sequence comes from Amoebophilaceae bacterium, assembly GCA_035299565.1. Lineage (GTDB taxonomy): Bacteria > Bacteroidota > Bacteroidia > Cytophagales > Amoebophilaceae > Cardinium. Next base: position 2,203 of record DATGWI010000126.1, read on the forward strand.
CCAAGAAACGCAACAAATCATGGTCGTCACAGGGCCCAATATGGCAGGCAAGTCGGCCCTATTGCGGCAGGTAGCGTTGACTGTAATCATGGCACAAATGGGATCGTTTGTACCAGCCGATGCTGCACATATTGGGATCGTAGACAAGTTATTTACCCGTGTAGGTGCTTCCGATAATATGGCCAAGGGAGAGTCTACCTTTATGATGGAGATGACTGAAACAGCTAGCATTGTGCACAACTTAAGCGATCGCAGTCTTATTTTGATGGATGAAATAGGCAGGGGCACAAGCACCTACGATGGCATTTCTATTGCCTGGGCCTTGGTAGAACACCTGCACAACCACAAAAAATACAAGCCAAAGACATTGTTTGCTACCCATTACCACGAATTAAATGAGTTGGCCAATGCATTGCCCCGGGTCAAGAATTACAACGTAGCCGTACAAGAAGCCAATGGGAAGGTCCTTTTTTTACACAAATTGGTACCAGGTGGCATCGAGTATAGCTTTGGGATTCACGTTGCGCAAATGGCTGGAATGCCGGCATCTATTTTAGAAAGAGCATCAGAAGTTTTGCAGCATTTATCGAACGTAGGGGCCAACGTGCATACAAAACGCATGGAAACGGTACCAAAGGTACAGCAACAGCTAACTATTTTTCATGCAGACGATGCGTGGCATGCGCTCCAAGCATGGATCGATGCGATCGATGTCAACGCCCTCTCTCCGATAGAAGCATTGTTGAAATTGAGGGAAATTAAAAATAAGATAAAACAAGCGAAAAAACATAGGCCATAGGTTTGTATGCCAAGCAGCAGTTGTTTTTTTGCGATTTCGTATGTATAATTTAATTAGAGAAGGTAGGAGAGGGCAGGGGAAGTTTTATACAAAAACCACGGATACCAACTTAATACCATACACACAGATAGCTTTATGCACCAAACCCACAGTATCAAAGAATTGCTTGCATCTTTTTTGGAGGCTTCTCCTTTTCAACGGCAGCTAACCAGCGCAAGGTTGCGCACCGTATGGCAGGAAGCAATGCCTAAGGCCGTTTGTGAACGAACAGAAAAACTGTATCTCCATAAGGGAAAAATTGTTCTCAAAATCAATTCTGCTGCTTTGCGGCAGGAGTTGCACTGCAGCAAGGATAAAATACTTGCCTTGTTTCGAGAAGCCATGCCAAATGGTGTGTTTCAGGAGGTTGTTTTGTTGTAAAACAACGGCATAGAAACCAGCCGCTGCATGTAGAAAATGCATGTTGCGTTGCGCTACCTGTACCTCTTTTTAATATTTTTTTGATCTATTTTTTATTTGTTTATGTTATTTTTTCTCTTTTTCTATAGACCTTATCGATTCATACATGTCTGCATGGTGCTTTCCACTTTTGGCGTACTGGGGTGCACGCGGGTGACCCCTGCATCCATACAATGCTCCTCTGAAACGCAAATAACGCTTCAGAGCAGTGAATTTCTGGGCAGTATCAGTTGCTTGGAAGGAACACAGACCTCCTTTTTGGTACGGTGTACAGGTTGGGTTTCTAATCCAAAAGGGACAGGGGCTGTGGGCGTTATAGGCATTCCTGCTGATGCTGCCTTGGAAGCTGTATTGGAACATGCGAGAAAAGTCAACTCAAAAAGGGGAGAGCCACTGTGGCGGGATGGCTGTTTTGTGTTTTGGCAAAAAGGCAATGCCCACCGAGGTACAAATGGCATTGCATTTCCGGTAGAAGAGTTTGATCGTCAACGGTTGACTACGAGAGACTATACCCTTTACATGGTCTATACCGAAGGGACAAATATAATACATGATCCAACTGGCCTCAAGCTAACCATTCCGCAGCGTGACAAGCTTTTGGATTACAAGGCATTACAACTCCGTGCCACAGGCTATGGGATCAAACAAGTAGAGCACGGGGTAGAATGGCTGCTGAAAGGTTCTGTAGCAAAACAGGCTACCTTGCCAGTTGACCCCAACGCATTTGGTTTTTTGCTGGCCCGAGGGACGCGAGAGGGGGGGGATCCCTGCAAACTGATGGAAAAAATAGTTGGTTCTGGCGAACCGTGGCCCACCAAATCAGCCCTATTGAACGATTGCCTGATTGTCCCCGGTAGCGTACGAAAAGTAGATCATGCACTAGAAGGGCATCTTTCAAGCAACAACCTTGCCCTGAAGGAAGGAACTTTTTCCTTGTTTTGCTACGTAAAACAGGGGGCTAATTGGTACATCAGTCAAATGGAACATGTGTTGCCTTGCACGGCAGATGGTAGGTTGTCTCCCCAACCCCCTACGCTTGCGTTGCAAGAAACTGGGTATAAAGTAGCTCCCTTGCAGCCGGAGGTTTGTTGTACATCCCTGTCTGGTCGCATACAATCGGTTCAATGGATCAACCATACGCCAGCAAGTGCATTGCCCGCTGACATACAACCCTGCATACTCTTTTTACGCAAGGGAACCCTCTGGCGCACGGCAAAACTAGAAACATTGTTTGCGCAACTGCGTACTTCCAATGACAATGTTTATGTAAACAATGAACATACACTCTGTTTGACAACGGACGAGAGCAAAACATTGGATCCGCCTTGCTATACTTTCTTCAATGATAGCCATGATTTTAAATGCTTTAGATGTCTATTCTCCAAAAAAGAAGGAAAACTCAAGTATTACACAGAGAAACAATCCATTGAGCCAAGGCATATAGAACAAAATCCGCCCCCTTCGGAGCAAAAAGAAGAAGCAGGGACACGGACGGTCAACCCTTCCCCTGAACAAAACCCTTCCCCTGAAGAAAAACCTTTACCCATTACTCCCACACCAGATCCTGTTCCAGCATCTGTCCCACAGAGTGAAGAAAAAGAAGTTAAAGAAGAGCCCCCATCTTCAGAAGTACCGAAGCCTTGGTGGCGTTTGTTTTAATTTGTCCTAATTAGCCGAGTACCCATTCGTTGTCCAGGAAGCACCTACAAGGCACTGAGGCGGAAATCACGCGTTGCTTTCCTTTTCTTCTTTGCCTGCACGCTTTCTATTCATTCCTTTTTTCAAAGGCGCGTTTTCCAGTACGGAGCAGATGGGAACCCGCAACTTGAAATTGATTTAGTATATATTGTGCAAGTTCTTTTTAAGAAAAAAACCGGACGAATTTTTGTATAATTCAAAATTTCTGCCTAGTATTGTATTATTTTCAATCCCATAACTCATTTTTAACTATGAAGAGAACGTTTCAGCCTTCCTTGCGCAAGAGAAGCAACAAGCACGGATTTCGAGAGCGTATGGCAACCGCAAACGGTCGGTCCGTATTGGCTAGAAGAAGAGCAAAAGGGAGGAGTAAGCTAAGCGTATCGGATGAGGCAAGGCACAAACGGTAACATGCTTTATTGATATTCAATCATTGTTTGAAGATACAAAGAAATTTCCAAAAACATTAAAATTAGTTGATGGCAAAGAAATAGCCATGCTCTTTCAACAAGGGAAAAGACTGAAAATATTTCCTTTTAATGTTTTTTACTTGCAAAAAAAGAGCAAAGAGCTGAAGTACAACAAAGTGCTTTTTGCAGTTTCCAAGAAAAGAATACGTTCTGCTGTACAACGTAATAAAGTCAAACGATTGTGTCGGGAAGCCTATCGGTTACACAAACACATTCTAAATAAAGCTCCTAATGAGGCACAACCAACACGTGCTTTTTTGATAGGATATGTGTATATTGGAAGCCCTCATGATATTTGTTACGCTGTTTGTAGCAAAGCTATGACTGCCTCTTTGCAACACCTAAAAAAAATGCTTCCCTTGGAGCAGCATCCCGAACTTCCCAGGGTCTAAAACAAATAGGCTTTTTGCAAGGGGACATGAAAAGGGGGTTACAATCTTTAGTTGCATGTAATGAGGTCGTTGCAATGGAAATTTGGCCTGTCCAATATAGCTTGCTCCATGGAAAACCACCACATATGCAGCTAAAATGCGTAGCTCGTGTACGGCAGTAACGCCCAAAGTGGGTCAGAGGGTTTCATTCACTGCTAGGAATTCCCATCAGCCGGCTTCTTTTTTTAGAGGAGGGTTATACCAAAAACCAATATGAAATTAGCCATCATTCCATTGTTCTTGTTTTTATTGACCAATATATTAATTACTGTATATGGGTCTAAGAACACAGCTACATTGAAAAACCATACCTTGCTGCTCAAGGGCTTTAATACTTCAGCTATTGTTTCTTCTATCATAGCCGTATCGTATGGAGGGGGGATATTTTACAACAAACTGAGCGCATATTATTTGCTTCTATGTATAGGTAATGCGATAGGCTGTTTTATTATAGCAAATATACTACCCCATCGTTTGTCTTTCTTTTTTGATAGCCTCTCTGTAGCAGAAATTGTGGGTAGGTTGTATGGAAGAAACCTTCGAATCGTTGCAGCAATATGCGGCATATTAAGCGGTATCATAGTAAGTGCCATACAGATCAAAGCACTCGCAATGATTATCGATGCGTTCTTCCCTATTCCCATGCCGTATAGTGTACTGTTTGCAACCATTTTTATCGTTAGTATGGTTCGCTTGGGGAACATGCAATCCTTAGTATCTGTGAACATCATCCGCAATATTGCCTTTGTCCTATTTATTACCACGTTTGTATGGCTTCTATGGAAAATGTTTATATTGCAAGATTTTTCCAAGCATCTCAGTCTAACTTTAACGATCAAAGATGCTTGGAGTACGTTCCTGCAGAAACAGGACTCTTGGACGGATCTTATTCCTTACTGTATGGTACTTTCCATACCCTCTTTACACCCTGCACAAGTACAGTGTATACTCATGGCAAACAATCCCAAAAAGGTGCAAAATTCTTTTAATTATGCTGGCTTTTTTGTTTTAAGCATAAACCTATTTTTGGTATGGATCTCACTTCTATTGAACATGCATACCTCTAATGCGAGCATGGTGGAGACGTTGCGTACTTTCATTCCATACATAGATTTACAAGGCCCTCTTATAATAAGCACCGCAGCATTGTCTATATCTGCATTGGGTATTAATATATATACCGTCACTCTTTTAATTGCAAATGATTTACAAAAAGTATGTTTCAAACGTACACCGACTGAATTAAATCCTCAAAGGTATGTCATAGTAGTAGCGCTTATTGCAATGCTTTTTGCATTATATACCAGCAATATGTTAAAATCGATACTGATTTCTAGATTGGTATTTCTTCCTGTAAGCATTCCTTTGCTGCTTGGATTGCTAGGCATTTACCTGCACCGCCGCATAGTTTCCGTTTCTATGGCGTTAACTGGACTGACAATTTTGCTCTGGCCATTGTGCATGAAAGAGCCGATAACAAGAAGTTTTTTGCCTGCCATGTTTGTACAACTGGTTACCCTGATTGGAGGCCGGTTGTTCTTCCCAAGTTATAGAAAACAGGCCGATTATCAAACACTAACTGCCATGTTGGCCAAAGGATCCACACCTACATTTGCGGTAATATGTAAAGAAACCTTGGTAAGGATCCGCAGCCAAATTAAAAATTTTTCCTTGTTTCAATACCTGGAACAGCAATTTCCAAAAGAAAATACCTATTATGTTCTTTTTAGTGTCTACATTCTTACCAAAGCTTACGGTTCTTTTCACACGCTCTCTACCAATGCGGTATGGGGGCCTAGGTTAGAGACCTTTATCCTTTTTCCTAGCTTCATCGTAGCTACCTACTTGATCATATATGCCTCTATTGTCCCTAGTAAATGTTGGATCCATTTTACTGCTTTAATTTGGCAATTAAGCGTTTTGTATTTTCTATATGTTGTAGACGCTGCCATGTTGTTCCTGAGTGGATTTACCTATTTACAGCTTACCATTTGTGTAGCAAGCTTTTGTGTATCGGTTCTGTTCAGTTCTTTCCTGATTCTGTTTATTAGAATCTTACTTACTCTCCTAACAGTTGCTTTTGTATTTCCTTATATAGGTTTAGACAATTATATATTAACCTTCATAAATGTATTTGCGCACCTTGATACTGGATGCTTGTACCCCATGCTGCTGATAGCCATCCTGTTGATAGGATTATGCTTTCTGAAAGCACGCTTTCAAAAGCTAACGGGTATGGTACAAAAACTGCGTGCTGCGCAAGAAGATGAAAAAAACAAACAATTTTTTAAAGAACAGCAAATAACAAGGGTAGCGTATGAGACGGATTATATTATTAATGAATTCTATAAGAAAATCAAGAACGCTTTTCTGGGCGTAAATGACGATATGATTCCTTTGATCGATGCAAAAACTACCAGCTTACAAAAATATTTTGGCAACGTATTTTCCTATCTGAAGTATGATGCTTTCTTGAAAACGCATATAATCTCTATTGAACAATTGTTGCAAGAATGCTTCCAGCAGATGCGATTCAAGTCCATTTATGATTACCCTTATGTCATAATGGATACAGAACAATCTTATGTACAGTGTGGCGTAGACCGTATCGAAAAATTAATCGTGAACAGCTTGAGTGATTGCAGAGACTCCATGGCCTTCAAGCTAGGAGCCCAAGTTCAAGATGTATATATCTATGTATGCGATACAAAGTTAGCGTATGCGTTTACGCTCTCGAAAGATACCATACAGGTAGTAGATGCCATTTGCTTGGTTGTTACTACGGAAGAACAAAGGTTTGCCGCTATGCCAAGCTACACTGTATCTCAGTTGGGCGGGATTTGCAATATGGAGGATTCCAAAAAAGATCCGCTCTACGATGAAAACCATAGTATTGTAGATACGCATTATGGTTATTCGGAAATTACCCATACGGAACAAGGGATCACCCATCTATATGTAGTGCCTGTTGATGTAGCATGTGTTGCCAAAAACTTCATCTGCTTTACTCCGCTAGAACCATCCAGTCAGCATGAGGAGGTAACAGAGCAGGTTGGTATGAAAGAAATCACTCTTTTTCTTGAAAAAGTTCAAAAAAAAGCATGGCTTGATGATGCTCTTGTAAAAGATACCATTGAATTCATCAAACTGTACTACACGAAGCAAAGGAGGCAAACAGGCGCATCGTATCTGGCTCCTATTGCTGTAGCTTCTATATTATTGGATATAACAGAGCAACAGGATCTTATTATTGCCAGCTTAACATATGATGTTGTGCAACATACCTTTTTTACGAAGGCAGGTTTGTCTACTTTAGTAGGAGAGCATGTTACTAAAATAATTTGTTTTTCAGACACTTTAGAAAAAAAACTACCCCCTAAAAAAATAGACTACCTCGGTTACATTGAGCATATTGTTCAACCTGAAAACCAACTTGCCATTTTTCTTAGGTTGGCCATTGTCTTATACAATGCTCGAACCCTTTCTGATTATGAATATGAAAAACAAATAGAAAGGGTAAAAATTATGAAACGTTTTTATGTGCCATTGGCGGAAAAGATGCATCTAACCAGCATAGCCAATGAATTACGCAGTTACCTTACAAGCGTGTACGGTCAACCGATACTATGAATAGGCTTTTTAGCATCTTTAAATTTTTATTTCACCATGAATCTAAACGGAAAAACCATTTTTATTACAGGTGCTTCGCGCGGCATTGGAAGGGCGATTGCCCTTAAATTAGCGACAGCGGGAGCACATATTGCGTTTACCCATTTAGGCTCAACCTCAGAAGAAGTACAAGCCTTAGAAAATACCATAGCGCATTTTGGGGTTCAGGTGAAAGGATTTCACTCGGATGCTTCCAATTTTTCGGATACGCATAAGGTCATAAACGCTGTATTAGAACATTTTGGTGGGTTGGATGTCTTGATCAATAATGCCGGTATTACCCGGGACAACCTGCTTTTGAAAATGTCAGAAAATGAATGGGATTCAGTTTTGAATGTAAACTTAAAGTCTACATTTAATACCGTCAAAGCAGTGATGCAACCGTTTCTCAAACAACGCAGCGGTTCTATCATTAACATAGCTTCTGTGGTGGGTATTAGAGGAAACGCAGGACAAGCCAATTATGCTGCTTCGAAAGCTGGTATCATTGGATTTACCAAATCCATTGCTCTAGAACTTGGCCGTAGGAACATACGGGCAAATGCAATTGCTCCTGGATTTATAGCAACAGATATGACCAATCACTTGAGTGATTCGATTCAAGAGACATGGAAACAGTCCATTCCCCTGGGTCGCATAGGGCTTCCAGAAGATGTTGCCAACTGTGCGTTGTTTTTGGCTTCAGATGCGTCTAGTTATATAACAGGACAGGTGATCCAAGTAGATGGTGGTATGCTTACCTAAAGCAGCTAACCTCCTGCATGGAGAAAAAACAGATTCCGAGATCATATAAGTAGGCAGAAAAAATCAGCAGGCAAAAAATCTCTCTCTCTCTGTGGCGTTTTCTGGTCCAAGGCCTCAGCCCATGCTCCCTTTAGCGTACGGTTCCGGTTTCTTTTTAAGCTTCTTTAGTACCACTGCTTTTTTTTGTTTTGCTCGTTCAATGGTACTTTTTTGTTTGGACTGACTAATGATGGAATCTAGCGTTGCTTTGGCTTGGGTGAAATTGCCCAGTTGTATGTAATTGTCTGCCATCAATAAAAATGCGTCGTCCACATAAGCGTTGTCTGGAAATTGCTTCACAAGCACAAACAAAGCTTGTAAAGACGTCTTATGCTCTTTGAGCTTAAAGGATGCTTGAGCCACTAAAAACTGTGCTTCTGCTGCAACAGGCGTATGCTTTGGCATACAGGCAATCCCAAAGTGATGCCTGGCATCTTTGTAGGCTCCACGCTGCATGGCCAATTTACCTAGGTACAGCCGAGCCTCTTGAATGGACGCAGCAGGCGTTTCTGGGCCATTGTTGACTACCTGTAAGCAGGTAGTTGTGGTAGATTGGTATTGTTTTAAAATAAAGCTCGTTCGTATCAACCCGAGTAAGGCAAGATTTTTTTCTTTCTGGTTGAGTGGCAGTTTTTGAGCATGTTGGTAGCTGTTCAACGCTTCTTGCCATTGCCTGTTTTGGTACGCAAGTTCCGCAAGACGCAACCATGCTTTGGCATGCAACGCAGTGTGGTTGCTGGCTGTGACCTTTTTATAGCAATGCACAGCTGGATTTATTTGTTTGGTCCTATAATAGCTCTCTGCCAGTAAAAAATAAGCCTTTGGAAGGAGCGGACTGCGTGCATGTCTCTTGACAAAAGCGTTCAATTGTTGGATCACTTTTGTATAGGCCTGGCTGTAAAAGAGGGACGTAGCCCTATCGATCATCTGTGCATCCGAACAACGATCGCTGGGTTGCATGACGCGGGCATGGTATTGCACATACGGCTCTATTTTTTCAGGTGTCCCTTGTGCTGCAAACAGATTGGTTAAGGCCATTAATGCACTTTCAGCATGTATGTGTGTGGGATATTTTTCTACGATGGCAACATAATCGGCAATCGCCTCTGCACTTTGCTGGAGATTTTCGTACGCAAGTGCGCGCTTCATGCGAAAATCAGGTTGCAAGGAACTGTATGGTTCCTGTTGGATCAGTTGACTGAATTTTTGAATGGCCCCTTTGTAATTGCTTCTGTTAAAAACCATACAAGCTTCCTGGTAACGTGCTTTTAAACCATATTTGGTTTGGGCATGCTGGGCAATCACTTCCTCGATGCACTGTGTTGCTCGGGTAGGGTTTCCTTGTGCTTCGTAAATCAACGCTTCTTGGTACCGCACACGTGCAGGATGGTAGCTGTAGACCCGTTCGTAGCATTGCAATGCCTGCTCATATCGTTTCTGAACGTAATAACAATCGCCCAGTCGAAGCGTTGCATCGTAGTGCGTAGCGGCAGAGGAATGGTGGTTCAACGCCAAATACTGCTCGAACGACTTGGTTGCTTCGGGGTACTGGCCCTTATTGAAATAGGCGTAAGCAAGCCCATACACTGCTTGTGCGTAGTGCGCTACTTTAAGTCCGTCAGGTTGTTTCAAACATTGGGTATAAAAGGATAAGGCATCGTCGTATGCTTCCAGCGATGCAAATGACTCTGCCATCCAAAACATGGCTGAAGTCAATAAAGAAGGGTCAAAGGGATAGCACATCGATTGCTTGAGGTGGTCTAGAGCAGATTCAGCGGCACCTTGATTGTATGTTTCCAATCCTTGGTAGAAAAGCACTTGTTGATACAGGGTTAAAAGTGCTTCGTTTTTGTATGGCAAGGCCATGATGTATTTGATGGCTTCTTCGTACTTTTGGGTCGCATACAAACACTTTACCAGCAACGTTTGGGCAGCAGACAGATGGCTGCTTTTTGGATGTGCTTCGATAAAATCGGTTAAAAATGCCATAGCCTTTGATATGCTTCCTTGTTGACAAAGCAAAGCAGCCTGATTGATACAGGCGCGTTCCTGCAGTTGCTTGTCAAAGGATTTTGCTGCGGCTTGGGTGAAACAATCTAGGGCTGGCTGCAATGCTTTTTCCCTTTCGTAGATCAATCCACCGTAGTAAGCCCCAACTTGGGCAGATAGATCCTTGCCTTCCATCATCTGTTGACAGCAAGCAAGCGCCTCTGCATACCGCTTGGTTTTGTACAAAGCATGCACCAATTTGGTATGGGCAGTTTGTTTACCGTTGGCAGCATGTTCTATACAAGCTTGGTAGTAGGGTATTGCCGACGCGTATTGTTCGAGGAAAAAGTAGGCATCTGCTACGAACAGTTTTTCTTGGTGGGTCAACGATGCGTCCGACTGATTTTTAACATAGGCCAATAAAGCCTCATGATCACCAGATGCATGTAGTACGTATATGGTTAACCGCCTGACTTCCGTTGTGTAGCGCATGCTTTTTTCCGCTTCATCTAGCAGCATCATCGCTTGGGGGTAGTCTCCTTGTGCATACGCAATGTAGGCCAGATTCAATTGCGCAGGATAGTAGTAGGGATTTTTTACATCCTGAATCAGTGTGAACGATTTTTTTGCATTGGGCCAATCCTGTAATGCGAGGTAGGCATGTGCCAGTGCATAGGGAAAAACCTTTTCTGTTTTGGCGTCTAACCGTGTTGGATGAATGGCTTTGTAGCAGGAAAGGCTTTTAAGGAGTTCTCCTTTTTCAAACAAATAGTGGGCCAGTTGATAGCGTACGTTGTCTGTTTGTTTGCTTTTTGGATACCATACGATAAACCGTTGTAAGATCGTTTCAGTAGCTACATCTTGGTGTGCCAGAGCCGATAGGGCACGGCCATACGCCATCTCTTCTTGAAAGTATGTGGCATGGTTGGGGCATGCTTCGAAGCAGGCTTGGGCAGTGGTGTATTCCCCTTGGTCAAAAAGCAGCGTACCCTTGTGCAAATTAGTCTCTATGGCACATTCTGAAGAAAAAGGTACAGCAGCATGCAAACCTGTTGGACAAAGCCATGCAACCCATAAGATTAGGGTACTTAAGTTGTCTAAAATCAAATGCATACGTGGTGACATGGGGTTCATTATAAATAATAGATTGAGTTTTGTATCTATCGGTACAGCCTATGCAAAATAGGCATTTATTTTACAAATTGCAGCAACCCCCATCCTTGCGCTGCCATTGTGGGTATGGCAGCATCCCAGTACTTGTTTGCTTTCCTCTATGGGTAGCCTCTTTTCGTGCTGCTTACCCCGGTTATTGCCAGGCACTGAGTCCATGCAGCAGCTTACACTTATTGCTTGTTTTTGTCCAGGCAAAAAATGATCATATATTGCTGATTGTGACACGTTTTGTTTTTATATGTTTTTTTCCTTATCATTGCCTCTTCAATTGGCATAAAATATTTGTGACTTTGTGATATTTTTCGTTATATGTTGTAGGAGGTAATGGGATGTAGCAACCATCTCAACATTGCACCTTTGATCTCCACCGTTAAAAATAAAAGGAATCCCAACTCATCAGATCCCTTTTGATTTGAATGAGCAACATAAACAACAAAACAACAAAACAACATGAAGGAATCTATATCTATCAAGCAACTGGGCTTGCTCTATTCGGTAGCGATGCTCACAACAGCTTGTTTTAAGCGTGAAGATCGTGGGAGTCCGTTATTGCCCTCTACACCACCTTCCAGCAGGGAGGGTTCTCCGGACTCTGAAACAAGCATAGCAACGCAGGGACCCGAACAAGGAAGTCCAGCACCATCAGATGCTACAGGGGTCAAGATGGGCAAAAAAAACCTTTCTATAGAAGGGAGCACGCCTGCAGAGAACGCCACCAAAGGAGGAAGCGTTGCTGCAACAACAACAACAGCAGCAGCAGGGAATGATTCAAGAGGAAGCAGCACCTCTAACACATCAAGCAGTACACCAGTAACTAACCCAACTACCCAGATGGAGGCAGCAAGTAACACACCTGCAAGTAACACACCTGCAAGTAACGACTTGAGAATAAATGACTCTCCAACAGAAAGCAGCACATCAGAAGTTAGTTCAACTGATAAACCTGGTCCACCTTTAGAAACCGAAAGCAGGCTAACTCAATCTACAATGCAGAGAAGCCAAAGTGGGTCTTCGTTAGCATATCGAGATACAAAGGAAAATGATGCAAGGAAAGATGGTGCAAAGGGAGGGGTTAGAACAAAAATTAGGGCTATGCTAAGAAGAAATTCATCGTGCTCAGCCCCCTCATCACCGAAAGGCGAGCGTAAACAAGGGGAGAAAAACAAGGATAAAAAAGTGAAACAAGATGAAGGCAAACCAGAAAAAGCATAGACTGAAATTCTAATACTCCTTGATAATATGCTCCTTACAGAATCCTGGGTCTAGCAAGGAAATTATTTTGTGCATGATGCAATAAGGCCAATTTTACTTTTTCCTTGAAAAGAATTAAGTTTGCATGTATGCTCTTTGGGTATATGTTATTATTCAGCCCCTTTGGGCTGTCTGGTAGCGCAAACAGCACAATGAACCGTTTTTCCCAATCTGGTATCCCTATGCAGTTGGGTCATGCGCCATAGTAGCCTCTGAACAGATGGAAAAATACATGTAAAGTAACCTTAACACCGAGTCATGCCCCAACACAATGAGCCAGATTCGGAGCATGAAATTTGTATGCTGCGACATAGGACTTCGGCAAGCGCATGGTTTCGGTGTGCCACTGCGTTGGTTTTCCATAGATCGTCCGTTTTGAGGCGTTGGGCATCTATTTCAGAATTCGTAAAAGTCTTCTTATATTGGTTTTTAAATTTAAAATTCATTCATTAACCCCTCTATACCTTTATGAAAAAGAATCAATTTTTTCGCTTTATATTGATATCCTTGAGTGTATTGGTATATTTTCAGATTATTAAGCCACGGTTAGATACCAAACCAGGGGAGCCTCAAACCTCAAGTAACTTAAGTCCCAAAGCACTTCATTCATTGCCCACTTCTCCATTTGGGGCGTCATTAGAAGGTAAAGCAAGAGACATCATGGTAGAGAATCAAGTATTTAAAGTTACACTCAGCACAAAAGGGGGGATGATAAAGCGTGTGGAGCTTAAAAACCACAAAGACAAGCATGGGCAACCAGTCGTACTGGTAGACGAACAGAGCAGCAGCATGGGATTTTCATTTCCATATAAGGATACTTCTATAGAAACCAAAGGTCTCTATTTTCATACCACAGCAGATCCTGTCTATGTTTTACAAGGAGAAGAAGAAGCACAGATTGCTTTTCGTTTAAATTTGGCTCCCGATCAATATCTTGAACAGCAATTTTCTTTTACTGGTACCAGTTATAAGGTGTATCACACGTGGCACACAGTAGGCATGTCAGATTGCGTACAAGACGAATGCCCGGTGTCTTTCCGATGGGATATGGATATGAAAAGCCTGGAGAGCGACGTAAAAGCAGATGCCTCGAGAAGTACCATTAACTACTATTTGGCCAATAATGTTTTTGATAACTTGAGCGAAAGTTCAAGCAAATTAGAACAGCTGAAAGTTGTAGCTTCCATCAAATGGGTTGCTATGAAACAACGGTTTTTTACTTCTGCTATCATTGCCGGGGATACTTTTGCTGGGGGAAACATCAGCATAGCGCCAATCACAACCCAAGAAGATAAAACCAAGGCTGCCAGTGCCACGCTTTTGATATCAGAGCGTAGTAAGGAAAAAGGAGGTGGCAGTTTCTCTTTTTTCTTTGGTCCAAACGACTATTCCATACTAAGCAAAATAGCCCCAGGGTTTCAACAAAATCTCCCATTGGGTTGGGCAATGGTACGATTGATCAATCAGATGGTCATTATTCCTATTTTCTCTTTCTTAGAAAAGTATGTCTCCAACTATGGTCTTGTTATTTTATTTCTGGTCATCATAACAAAGCTGATATTGGCACCTTTTGCTTATAAATCTTATATTTCACTTGCTAAGATCAAGCTCATCAAACCAGAATTGGATGCAATAAAAGAACGTTATCAAAACGATCCACAGAGGATACAAAACGAACAAATGTTGCTTTATAAGGAGTTGAAGATCAATCCACTAAGCGGTTGTATGCCTATTTTGTTGCAAATGCCAGTGTTGTTGGCGATGTTTAACTTTTTCCCCAACGCCATTGCATTGCGTCAGGCTTCTTTCTTATGGGCAACCGATCTCTCTACATACGATAGCGTTTTGCGTCTTCCGTTTGCGATACCTATTTATGGAGATCACGTAAGTTTGTTTACCATGTTGATGGTCATATCCACCATTTTGTATACCCAGTCCAGCAATCAAAACAGCAGCTCGGAAGCTCCTATGAAAATGCTGGCTTACGTTATGCCCATTAGCTTTATGTTTGTATTGAATTCTTTTCCCGCAGGATTGAGTTTTTACTACTTCGTTTCCAATATTTTTAGTTACCTGCAACAGGCCCTTACACGCTATTTTGTGGATGAAGAAATGATCAAAGAAAAGTTGCTCATCAGAAGAAGACGAGGAGATCAAGTTCCTGCGCCTTCCTTTCAGGCTAAAATAGCCTCTGCTATTCAGGCAAAGAATAAGAATAAGAAAAAGAAAGAGTAAAGCAACCTATACTCGATCGGAATGAAGATGCCGAATTCGTTATACGATCTCGCACCTAGTTCACCCGCCCTCGCCGGGCGGGCGTTACTTTTTTGCATTGATCAAAAAAGTAACCAAAAAAATCTAGCGCTGATTGAAAAAAGGAGGTGGAAAGCAATAGCACCCTTTCTATTCCACTCCTTTTCTCCATAAAGATGCCACAAACGCTTGAAAAAGCAGGGGAAGGTAGAAAAATACATGCTATGATAGCTCAACTTACAGGAAAGATACTCGAGAAAGACCCCACCCAACTTATCCTAGAAGTAGGGGGAGTGGGGTATGCTTTGCACATTTCTTTGCATACATTTGACCAAATCAAAACCTTAGATACCTGTACCATTTTAACAATCCTTCAGGTAAAGAACGACACATGTGTACTTTACGGCTTCTACACGTTAGAAGAAAAAGAGTGGTGGTTGCGTCTAACTTCCATAACTTCTATTGGTGCCAAGACGGCTCTAACACTCTTATCTTCGTTGCATCCAAACGCCTTGCATCAAGCCATCTTAACCAAAGATGAAAAGCTGCTTTCTTCTATCAAAGGCATTGGAATAAAAGCTGTAAGACGCATTATAGTCGAATTAAGCGATAAAGTAGCCCCATTGAACGGCGTAGCACAACTTACGGGTGCTCCTGACGCATATCCCCAAAACCAAATAGACGCGGATGCTGCAATGGCGTTGGTTCGCTTGGGCCTTACGCAAAAAAATGCAGAGAAGGCCGTTGCAACCACACGGGTAACCTACCCTAATAATCCCTTAACACTAGAAGAATTGGTTCGAAAGGCATTGCAAACCAGTTAAAAATTTTCTTGTTGTGCAACTGTATGTACGCTAATCCAGATTGAATACGCAATTACATGTTTCAAACTTTTTGGTACTTTTGTATGAAGACAAAAGTACGCAGGAGGAAGGACCGGTTGTAAGGGTGCAATCCTGCATCATCATTTCATTCCGATCGAGCATATAGGGTCTATCGAAAGAGAAAGAGAAGATACAGAAGATCAGCTTATAAGTATGGGTTTCTTTCGTTTGAGTAAGGATTTGTCCTCTAGAAGACTAAAAAATCAGTTACCCATTTAAACCCACAGACTCCTTTTATGGAAGCATCCAACATGGAACAAAAAAAGAATGATGCATCTAATACAGTCAATCAACGGCCCGATTGGCTGCGTGTTAAGTTGCCTACTGGTAAGGCGTATGCTGCTGTACGCAATCTAGTAGATACACACAAACTGCACACCATTTGTACAAGTGGCAATTGCCCCAATATGGGAGAATGTTGGGGAGCTGGTACGGCTACTTTTATGATATTGGGCAACATTTGTACCCGAAGTTGTTCTTTTTGTGCTGTAGCTACAGGAAGACCTTCCACATACGATCAAGAAGAGCCCAAACGGGTAGCCAAAGCTATTCACTTAATGAGGGTAAAACATGCGGTTATCACTTCGGTGAACCGAGATGAACTCAAAGACAGAGGGGCAGAGGTTTGGTACCAAACTGTATTGGAAACCAAACTTTTAAGTCCTAAAACGACTATAGAAACATTGATTCCAGATGTCAAGGGAACCTGGTGGGCACTGGAACGCATGATTAGCGGCGGACAAGAGGTTGTTTCGCACAACATGGAAACCATAGAGCGGCTCTATAGGCGTGTTCGTCCTCAGGCAAATTATGCCCGCAGCCTCGAACAATTAAAACGCATCAAAGCATATGGAAAACGTTCTAAATCTGGCATTATGTTGGGTCTAGGAGAAACACAAGAAGAGGTGTTCCGCCTTATGGATGACTTGCGCGCCCAGGAGGTAGATGTACTGACCTTGGGTCAGTACCTACAACCGAGCCCAAAGCATTTACAGGTGGTGGAATTTGTGCATCCAGATGCCTTTGCATTGCTTAAAGAAGAAGGCCTTAAAAGAGGTTTTTCTTACGTAGAATCAGGTCCATTGGTACGTTCTTCCTACCACGCTGAGCGCCACATTTGATGACGCATGCCACACAGCATGAAACGGGACTCTTTTTTAACTGCTGTGCCTATCTGATGTATAATGCTTTGGTGTCGTCCTATGTTAGCCCGACATTAGATCTGTTGCGTAAGTCATTTTACTCATAAATATACTCAATCGGAATGAAGATGCCTTTTCAGACTCCCTAAAAATTCGTAACATTGTGGCATGAGTACTTGGTTATCTACCGAAGAACTCCGGTTGCTGGAGCTTCGTCATAAAACAGAACGAGATAAGCGGATCGCTG
>DATGWI010000127.1:0-9562 GCA_035299565.1 Amoebophilaceae bacterium
TTAAAATTAGGGGTCTCCAGATATCACTTGATCTAAGATCTCCTGTTAGAAGTTCTTATATGAAGCCATATTTTCAGGTATTTTCCAAATTTTCCATAAACCTATATATTTATGAGTAAAATGACTTACGCAACAGGTCTAATGGTTCGGACATTTTCAACAAATCGATACGATGGAAGACAAGTACAGCATTTCTGTAGTTGGACATGTAGATGCTGGGGAATATAGTTTCAAAGCTGTTCAAAGAGAACTAAAAGAAGAGCTTGGTATAGATCCCCATACTATTGCAATAGAATTTCTATTCTCGTATAGACAAGATGTTACCGTAGCACCAACATACATAGACCGTCAAATAAACGATGTATATATGTGCGTTATGGATCGCGTAGATCCTAAAAATATACAGTACCATACGAAAGATGTCGCAGAAGTTCAGTGGGTTCCGTTCGAGGATTTTATAAAAATGGTTGAAGGTGCATCTGATACCAGCGATTTAGTTCCTGTATATGGAAAAGCTTGCCAGGAGATCGTTTATTTTTTAAACCAACATGGAACATAGATCAAGTTGGAAAAATATATGTAAATTTATTCAAAAAGATGAGAAATTGTATTTTCAGTCCGAATTCATGTTTCTATGCTTACGATACCGCTCTGCTTTCCACGTGCATGCAATCAAGACGAAAGAGAAAGCAAATGCTGTTGAGCAAAAGAAGTAAAAAACTTTTGACAAAGCAGGGAAAAGCAAAAAAAGCAAGCAATTATTGTATACAAATAAAATTTGTTGAATGGCAGAAGTAATTAGAATGCCCAAAATGAGCGATACCATGCAACAGGGTATCATCAGTCGTTGGCTGAAACGTGTAGGCGATGTAATTGCCGTGGGAGACATCTTAGCAGAAGTAGAAACGGATAAGGCTACCATGGAGCTAGAAGCCTATGAAGAAGGGACACTGTTGTACATAGGAATAGCCGAAAAGTCCGCCGCACGCATCAACGAAATCATCGCCATTGTAGGTGAACCAGGAGAAGATATTGGAGCCTTCCTTACAGAACCAATAGAGGATGTCAAACCAACTATATTGCTTACGAACGCAGCAGTTGCGCCCACACCCTTGCCCACATCGCCTACTCCTGTGGTTAAAACAGAATCAGCTTCCACTCATTCGAACTTGCACACAAAACCCACAGATAGACTGTTTGCTTCTCCTTTGGCAAAAAAGAGTGCAACCGAAAAGGGGTATGACCTTGCACAAATACAGGGATCTGGACCGGAAGGACGTGTGCTTAAAAAAGATGTCGATCGTTTTACCCCTCCTAAACAAGGGACTGGAAGGCTACCCCATACTGCCTATGTCGAGTCGCACCAAGACATGCCCGTTTCTACCATGCGCCAAACGGAAGCCAATGTACTTACAGCAAGCAAGCAAACAATTCCTCATTTTTATTTGACGATCCGGGTAAATATGAACCATGTAATGGCGTTGCGTCCGGAACTCAATGCATATGCGGCCACTAAAGTTTCTGTAAACGACTGTATCGTTAAAGCTACAGCACTAGCCCTGGCCAAACATCCGAAAGTCAATGCAGCCTGGTTGGAAACCGGCATTAGACAATACAATCACATACACATAGGCATAGCAATGGCCATACCAGAAGGTCTTGTCGTACCGGTAGTACGGTTTGTCAATAAAAAACCACTTGAGGCGATTAGCGAAGAGGTGAAACAATTGAACGAAAAAGCACAACAACGGAAACTTACGCTTGCTGATTATGCAGGGGCTACCTTTACAGTGACAAACTTAGGCATGTTTGGTATTGAGTCATTTTCCGCAATTATCAATCCTCCCGCTGCTTGTATTTTGGCTATTGGAGCAATACAACAGGTACCCATTGTACAAGAAGGGCAATTGGTACCTGCACATATGATGCACCTGACCCTATCGTGTGACCATCGCGTGGTAGATGGAGCAGCAGGCGCCTTGTTTTTAGCGACAGTAAAAGAACACTTAGAGCAACCACTGCGTATGTTGCTGTAAACCTATCAAGGCCTTCTTTATACTTTTTAACCTACTAAGAGCATGTATACAACGCATTCGAACCATCCACCTGCACTTAAAGCTACAACTGTATTGTTGTTGATACACAAAGGAGAAGTAGTGATTGGCGCAGATGGTCAAGCTACAATGGGTAACACGATTGCAAAGAGCAACGTCCGTAAAATCCGGAAGCTTTTTGGGGGCAAAATTTTAGCCGGTTTCGCAGGTTCTACTGCCGATGCTTTTACGTTGTTGGAGCGTTTTGAGGAAAAATTAAAGTCCCATCGAGGCAATTTAAAACGGTCTGCAATTGAATTGGCCAAAGACTGGCGTACCGATCGCATGCTTAAGCGGCTCGAAGCGATGCTGGTAGCAGCCAGCTGCACGGAAGAACTTTTGGTCATCTCTGGTACAGGCGATGTATTAGAACCCGATTATCCACTGGCAGCTATTGGCTCCGGTGGCCTGTATGCACAAGCTGCTGCCATGGCATTGCAGCAACATGCACCGCATTTGAGCGCAAAAGAAATGGTGCAAGCAAGTTTAACCATAGCAGCAGACATGTGCATTTACACCAATCACAACTTTGTGTTTGAAACGATTCAAAAAGAAGTAGAACTTATTTCTAATTCATAAATAGGCCGCTTGCAGCAAAACCATTTGTGCACACAACACCTATCCCTACTGCCTTATGAACCCATCGGTAACCATTCCACTAGAGATTGATTCTGTAGCGCTTGTACACCGTTACTTTCAAACACTTTCGTCCCATCAATTGAGTCTCTTGGAGCAATTGGGTGATCTCTATACCTATTGGAATGCACGCATAAACCTTATTTCACGCAAAGACATTGCACGCCTTTACGGGCATCATGTATTGCATGCGTTGGCCATTGCAAAAGTGAGCTCCTTCTGCCCCCATACCAGGCTATTGGATTTGGGTACAGGAGGAGGCTTTCCAGGAATTCCTTTGGCCATTCTATTTCCAGAAGCAACATTTCATTTGGTAGATTCTGTAGAGAAAAAGACAAAAGTGGTGCGCCTAATTGCAGCAGCACTTGGCTTGCAGAACGTGCAAGTTTCTTGCACCAGAGGCGAGCAGGTAACGGAACAATACGATTTTGTACTGGGAAGAGGTGTTGCCAACTTAGCCTTATTTTACAGTTGGGTACAAAACAAAATCAGTCCCTTATCCAAAAACAGCCTTCAAAACGGTATCTTGTACCTTAAAGGAACCGATAGCGTGCAGGTTCCTGCGTTGTCCATACACACCTATCCCATTCAAGATTTTTTTCAGGAGCCTTTTTTTTCGGGCAAATGCGTAGTACATGCCCACCCAACGGGCTAAAAGGGAGCTTTTTATGTTATTCTTTCGTTAATCAACGATTTTTTTGGAAAAAACCACCATACTATGTTATATTGCAAGTAGCTCGAGTTTTGTGAACAGGGAAAGTACGGTGCGCACAAAGCAATTGGTTCGTCAACAGGACGCTTTCCTTGTCCCATAAACACATATATACTCAATCAATTTCAAGTTGCGGGTTCCGATCTGGTCCCTACTGGAAAACGCGCCTTTGAAAAAAGGAGTGCATAGAAAGCGTGCAGGCAAAGAGGAAAAGGAAAACAGCTGTCTGAGCCCGCAGGGCGAATTCTGCTTTTCCCCTCTTTTCCAAGGGCTTTCCACCTCCTTTGTTCAATCAGCGCTTGATTTTCGTATTTTTGTGTATCCAAACAAAAGTACGGAGAAAGAAAGACCGTGTTGCAGGGACGCGAACCCGCATCTTCATTTTAATTGAGTATATTCGGTCGGCATAAAGGTGCGGATTTACCCTTTACGCAACAGGCTTTGTCTTTCCGTACTTTTGTCTGGATGATATAAGAGTATGAAAAAACAAGCGCTGATTGAAAAAAAGAAGAAGATAGAAAACAGTTGCAAACTTTCTATGCACTCTTTTTTTCAGAGACGCATATTACAGTGCGTACTAGACAGGGACCGCAGCTTGATCTCGGGACAGCTATGCTATACATAGCATGGCATAAAACTACCGGATTTTAGCCCTTAGAACACGGTTCTTTTTTCATTTCTCCGTACGCTTGGCTTGATACAAGAATGCCAAAAAAATAAGCATTGCTGTTGAGAAAAGGAAGTAAAGGCATTGCAGACAAAATAGGACCCTGTATCTCGAATCCGATAGAGCATAGTTGTGCACTAAGTATGCACCAGTGCGCAAGCCGAGGCCATTGCAAATGGAAAACATATCTACCCCATTTTAGGTGATTCTGAACAGCAAACCGCAGCATATGCAGTGATATATGTGGAGGCTGTATACAGCAGTAACACCAAAATGAACCATAGAAAATTTTATTGTAAAAACCTCAAAATGTGCGTTATTGTATTTTTAAGCAAGCAGATTACAGATAAGAAGCAATGAAAAACTTAGATCATAAAAAAAAGCAACGAGCACAAACAACCATAAATACCATACGAGAATGGATCTATTCGATTGTCTTTGCTGCTATAGCAGTAACCTTCATTCGATGGTTGACCGTTGGCTTGTACGTAATACCATCTGGTTCTATGGAACAAACGTTATTAACAGGTGATTTTGTATTCGTAAGCAAACTCCACTATGGAGCCTGCACACCAGTCACTCCCCTGCAAATTCCTATGACCCACCGAACCATTCCAGGTACTCGGCTAAAATCGTACCTCAACTGGATCCAATTGCCTCAATACCGATTGCCTGGATTGGGGGACGTAAAACGCAACGATGTGGTCGTATTTAATACGCCAGAAGAACGGGATATGCCGGTCGATTTGCGCCAATATTGGATCAAACGATGCGTAGCACTACCAGGCGATGTGCTGTACATCAAACATAAAAAACTGTATGTCAATGATGTTCCGGCTGACATGGCAATCAACACCATTCAATACAAGTATTTTATGAAAACCAACCGGGTGTTTCCACATGCCTTTTTTGAAAGAGCTGGTATCAAACAATTTACGTTGTCAACAGTCCCTGATCACAAAGGCTATGTTATTTATACCACGTCCGAAAAAGCCAACCAACTCCAGTCGGTTCTCGCTTCGTCCATACAATCCGTAGAACCAGAAGAAGTAGTAATAAGAGATGATTATCAGCCAAAGGTGTATCCTTGGGATCCCTCTTATGCTTGGACAAAGGACAACTTTGGTCCCTTAACCGTTCCCAAAAAAGGCATGACCATTCCCATCAATAAAACCAACCTAATCTTGTATGGATACCTCATCCAACACTTTGAAGGAAACAAAGAAGTTCAGTGTGCAGCATCAAGTTGTTGGATTGATGGCAAACCAGTAGAACACTATACCTTCTCTAGGGATTATTACTTTGTAATGGGCGACAACCGCGATCAATCCAGAGATTCGCGTTTCATCGGATTTGTTCCTGAAGACCATATTGTAGGGAAGGCAGTATTGGTACTGGCTTCTTCCGATATAAAAAAGGGGGGCTTGGGTGGCATGCGTTGGAACAGGCTGTTTCACAGCATACGATAATTCCCATAAGCATTCGTCCAGCACAAAGTGATGATGGAGTCATTGGTCCTCTTGCAAATATTCCTTCTGTGGGTAATGTGCACGTCGATCCGGTGCTCCAATCCGCACCTGCTGCTGGGTATTGGTTCTGTGCGCCGTTTCTCCTACAAATTTCTTCTTTTCTTTTCTTTTGTCCTCTTTTCCAAATGCTTTTCACCTCCTTTTTTCAATCAGTGCTAGCTTTTTTGGTGCCTTGATTAAGGCAAAAGTACGAAGCAGGGGCCGTGTCGTAGAGACACTATCCCGCAACTTCACTTCATTTTATTAGATCCTCTATTGCTTTTTGAAGCAGAAATTACGTTATTTGGACCTAGAAAAGCAAGTCGGCTTATCGCTGTGGGTGAGCAATACCACAGAGGAAAGTCCGGGCAATACAGAGCCCCCTACTTCCTAACGGGAAGGCACATCAGCGCAACGCAATGTGACAGCAAGTGCCACAGAAAACAAACCGCTTTCATTGCTGAAAGTAAGGGTGAAAAGGTGTGGTAAGAGCGCACCGCTCTAGTGGTGACACTAGGGGCAAGGTAAACCTTAGGGATTGCAAGGTCAAGTAGGCATGCCTAGATACAATCTCTGATAGGCTGCTCGTCTATTTTTCTTTCTAAGAAAGGGCATGCGGGTAGACTGCTAGAAGCTGCAAGTGATTGTAGCTCAAGATAAATGATAAGCAGTGCATCTATAGATGCATTACAGAACCCGGCTTATAGGCTTGTTTTTCTTTGTATTGCATACACAAACTGAATCCGTTGCCATTGAATGTTTTGTCTGTTGCATTTGAGGCATTTCCGAACAGAAAACTGAAGCACATCCCAGATATATGTGGAAGGTTTGCGTACGGAAATAACACCAAGGTGAACCATAGCAGGCTTCATGACAACGACCTCAGCACACTTGTTAAAAAGCTATGTCCAGCCCATTACCCACACGATCGTCCAATTTTTCTGCTTGGTATAACCAACTTATTGAACGTGCAGAGCTTGCAGAAGCTGCATCGGTGCGTGGCTGTATGGTTATCAAACCCTATGGCTATGCCATTTGGGAAGCCATACAAAGTCTTTTTGATGCAGCTTTCAAAAAAACGGGACATGCAAATGCCTATTTCCCATTGTTGATTCCCAAATCCTATTTCAGCAAAGAAGCCAGCCACGTCGAAGGTTTTGCCAAAGAATGTGCCGTGGTAACACATTACCGGCTAAAGACAGCAACAGATGGCAGCATTGTGGTAGACCCAACTGCTAAATTGGAAGAAGAACTCATTGTGCGTCCTACCTCAGAAGCCATTATATGGAATACCTATAAGAATTGGATTCAGTCTTATCGAGATCTACCTATTTTGCTGAATCAATGGTGCAACGTAGTCCGGTGGGAAATGCGTACCCGTCTCTTTTTGCGTACCGCAGAATTTTTGTGGCAAGAAGGCCATACAGCCCATGCTACAGAAGCAGAAGCCAGAGCAGAGGCCTTGCAAATGCTGCACGTATACGACGACATTGCACGAGAGTACCTAGCAATTCCCTTGATCAAAGGGATCAAAACCGACCACGAACGGTTTGCCGGAGCCGAAATCACTTACACCATTGAGGCATTGATGCAAGATGGAAAAGCATTGCAAGCTGGTACCGCACATTACTTGGGTCAACGGTTTGCCAAAGCATTTGACGTAACCTTCACCAATGCATCCGGTATACGAGACTACGTATGGGGAACTTCTTGGGGCATTACCACCCGTCTGATGGGTGCCCTGGTTATGATGCATGCGGACGATGATGGATTGCTCTTGCCTCCAAAAGTTGCACCCATACAAGTGGTTATGGTACCCATCTATAAGCATGAAGCCGAACGTATAGCCGTTCTTGCGCAACTCACAATCCTACAAACCCAATTAACCGCTCAAGGCATTCGGGCCAAACTAGACGATCGAGAAAACCGCAAACCCGGATACAAATTTGCCGAATACGAACAAAAAGGCGTGCCCATTCGTATAGTCCTGGGTCCAACTGATTTACAGAACAAAACGGTTGAATTGGCACGTAGGGATACCAAAGAAAAACAAACCATTCCGCTAGAAGCAGTCACCGACCAGGTCGCACACTGGCTCCTAGACATTCAGGATGTGATGTACCAGCGGGCCTTGCGTTACCAACAAGCCAATACCATTACAGTGGACGACTATGCTACTTTTAAGAAGCATATCAGCCAAAAAGGAGGTTTTATACTGGCACATTGGGACGGGACCACCGAAACAGAAGCAAAGATCAAAGCAGAAACCAAAGCTACCATCCGTTGTATTCCATTCAATAGCGTAGCAGAAGAAGGCCGTTGTATCTATACAGGCAAACCATCCAACAGACGTGTGCTCTTTGCGCAGGCCTATTGATACGTAATAAGCAAACCAACCCCTATGGTGCCGTTTTTTCAATCCATTTGCCGCATGGTGTGGATTGCGCATCGCGTAACCAAGCGCAGCAAACGCATCTTCTCCGCTGCCATACATACGATTGTTATGCTTAGCATTGCAATCGGTATGGCATCCATGTTGGTTGCTGCTATGGTCATGCATGGGTTTGAAGCGGAAATCAAAAGAAAACCAACCACCTTTTCTGGGCACCTTACCATTACTCCGCGGAACAGGATCCATCGGGGCAAAATACCACAAGCAAGGCAGGAAACCCCTGTGTTGCAGCCGCAGATGACCTCCTTGCTGCAACAATTTTCCCATAGCATAGAACGGATCCATCCATTTGTTCAAAAGCCCATGCTGATCCATACGCCTGATGCCATGGAAGGGATTGTATGCAAAGGACTTGACCCCCATGCATACTCCACCCTACAAGACTTCCTACAAGCAGGCAGATTGCCCAATCGAACTAACTCACAGATTCCACAAGAACTCTGTATAAGCACCTCACTTGCCCAAAAATTATGCCTAAAAGTAGGAAGTACCGTTCTCATGCGTACGCTAACGCTCCCTCCACGGTACCGAAAGCTGCAGGTTGTCGGCCTGTACCAAACCCATTTAAAAGCAATAGACGACCAATTGGCTTTTTGCGACATGCGTTTGTTGCAACGTTTGAATCAGTGGACCGCTGAAAGCGTGAGCGGATATGCAATATTCCTCAAGGAAGGTATGGTGCCAACTCCTGCTTTGTGTGCTGCCATGCGTTCGCTTTTGGATCCCAGCCTCCAGCTCATTCGGGCCGACAGCGTCTATGCTGTTTTTTACCACTGGTTGGCCATTATCCAGAAAAATACCACCTTGTTCATACGCTTTATACTGCTTGTTGCAGGGTGTACCATGGTGGCTACAGCCATGATCCAACTTATGGAACGTGGTTATACCATGGGGGTCTTGAAAGCGCTGGGATGTCCCTTCTGGAAAATCCGTTTTGTGTTGCTGGTTACCAGTTTACGCACCTTATGCTGGGGCATGTTTTGGGGCAACAGTCTAGGGCTGTGCCTGTGTTGGTTGCAGGACCATTACAAATGGCTTACGTTGGACCCAGCAGTCTATTACATGCAGTACGTACCCATTTCTTGGGACCTACCCTTCATGCTAGGGCTGAATCTATTTACCCTGGTGTCTATTGGAGCTACCCTGTGTGCAACCATTTGGTTCCTAGACAAAAAGAACCTTGTAGAAGCCTTACAAGAAAGTGTATAATTGCTTTTTTTAAAACAAATAAAGTAGGTGTCTAGTTTCACTACGTTACCCCTACTTATTTTATAAAACTACCTGGTATTATAAAGTTGTTCCAATGTGGAAAACTAAATTTTTCCACATTGGAACAACGCAAAAAGCAGATACAATATACTCAATCGGAATGAAGATGCCTTTTCAGACTCCCTAAAAATTCGTAACATTGTGGCATGAGTACTTGGTTATCTACCGAAGAACTCCGGTTGCTGGAGCTTCGTCATAAAACAGAACGAGATAAGCGGATCGCTG
>DATGWI010000128.1:0-2088 GCA_035299565.1 Amoebophilaceae bacterium
CAGCGATCCGCTTATCTCGTTCTGTTTTATGACGAAGCTCCAGCAACCGGAGTTCTTCGGTAGATAACCAAGTACTCATGCCACAATGTTACGAATTTTTAGGGAGTCTGAAAAGGCATCTTCATTCCGATTGAGTATAGATATAGAACAAGAGAATTTTTTCAATTCTTTAGGGTTGTCTTTGTTTTTAAGTTCCAAACAAAGTGTGTACTCTCCCTTTGATTTGGCATAAAAGGTTATGGTATTTCCGAAAACAGAGCCTCTTTTATAACCATCTATGTGAAAGCCCCTTTTGGGGCTAGATCTTGTATTGTTCACTTTAATCATTTGTACGTTTAAAATTACATACTGTTCTGGATTATCAATATCATAATCAACTGTTTTTTCTTCCCCTACTTTGCAAGTAAGCGGGACGGTCTCTAAATTTTGGATTTTAGAAAAAGTGATGGGCGCTTTTTCGCTTTGATTTTGAGCAGAAGTTTCCTGTGGACTCGTTCCTGCTTCTTTTTTAGGGACAACTAATGCTCCTCCTTTTGCCCTGTTCCCTTGAGCAAGATTGTTCTGTGTATTCGTTCCTGTTTCTTTAGCAACTGGTTCTTCCTTTGGTACTACCCCTTGTTTCCTTGTCTCTTGCGTAAGATGATTTGCTGTTTGGTTACTTGTCATGTTACCTGCAACAGGTTCTTCGTTTTTCAATGCTTCCTTCTTGATCAAAACGATCTCACAAGAGATGCATTCGTTTGTAGGTTTGCTCTTAACGCCTTGTTTGCCTACCCTTATGGTTAAGGTATATGTGCCAGCCGCTAGTGTTGCTATAGGATTTAAATTCAAGCTAAATCCGGATGCAGGAAAAGAACAAGGTAATCTGTTTTCGATGCAATCCTTTAATCCAAATTGGTTTTGATACGGAGTAGTACGGGACTCTTTTTTTATAGATAGCGATTTAAATACATAACCATTTGTATTACCCGATGCTTGAAGTGTGAGCTGCTTTTGTTCCCCTGCTTGAATTGCAATACCCTGCTCTTTGAAAGAAAAGATGGGTGGTTTTTCGCTGGTTGCACTGGATGTATTTGCCTGCTTCGAGCCTGTTGCGCTACCCCCAGATTGGATTGCTTGGCTTGCTGGTGGTGCAGTACGGACTGCAGCTGTTGTACCCTCCTTTGTGCTGCTTCCAGGTGGTGTCACATCAAGTGCCTGGCCTTTGGTGGTTCTCTTCGAGGATGTGGCAACAGTGGTGGACGTCGGGTTGGATGGAAGGGTATCTGTTTTAATTGATTGAAGCGCTGATTTACTTTTACACGTTTTGGCTCCAAGAAGGCATATACAAACAAGCCAGGAAAATGTATTCCAACGGCGCATACCACGCCCAGTTGCGTGGGTATGGAAAGAAGCTATCAATAGATGCATTATTATAGTTGTTTGGTTCTCACTAGATTGTATCTACTACTTATTGATAACCAATCTTTTTTGTGCACAAAGGTGAACAAAAGAGATGGCATACATGCTGGGTTATTTCTGGTTGATAAGTTGTATCACATGATACACATAAAGCAAAACTACTCCATAAGAAAAAAGTTTCCAGTATTTTACATAATTATGGGCTCATGCGCAATAGGGCATGCTTGATTTTGGACAGAATTATTAAATTATTGATTCATTTTTAAAGGCATTTATGGCCTGTATGGCACTTTATGAGTCAATTTTGTTATTGAAAATGACTCATAAATATATGTTTGGTATTTTTGAAAAAAATGCGTTAGTCAAGAAGTATCTGATGTAATGATGGGCTGATGATGCATTGCTTGATTAAAAAATGCGGCATCTGGGTTTTAATGAACGCGTTATCCATTAGAACTGTTGCGTAAGTCCTAAAAATCCCAAGTTTTAAAATTGGGGGTCTCCAGACACCAATTTGACTTGAGATCTCCTATTAGAACTGTTTATACACCTCAGTTCGGGATTAGACTTATTGTGAATCAGTCATAAGTATCTTTTTTATAGATGGTTTTTTCTCTTTTAGCCCATAAGCGGTAATTCCAGCTATCAAATTGACTAGAAAATTAGGTAGACTCCTATGCCTGGAAT
>DATGWI010000129.1:0-1733 GCA_035299565.1 Amoebophilaceae bacterium
TCCGATCCGCTATACGCTTGTCTCGCTCTAGTTTATGTTGCGCCTTGAGCGATTCGATCTCTGATGTGGTTAGTGTTATTTTCATGATACAAGTATATGGCTTTTTTTTCAATTCCCGCAACTTCATTACATTTTAGTATAGTACCTGACGACGATAAAGTTCACTCTCGTTAGCAGTGAGCAGATTTTTGATATACATACGCATAGCAGGATATTCTTTTAATATTTGTTTGACTTACTGCTTTCCAGTGCCCCATAGATTCGTAATTTTTAAATGGGAAGAAAAAATGATAAAACTCATATTCCGCGCCCGAAGGATTTGGATAAATGGATAATTTTACTTAAGGCATTGGACTAGGGTACCTCCAGTACAAAAATATTTAAAATTTACCTGGCCATTGCCCATGCATAGGGTTAAAACCTTCCTGAGAAGATTTAAAAAGTCCTTTGCTTAACGATATTGCGCTCATTTTACTCTTCTTTTTCAAAAAAAAGCATACCACTCCCCTAGTCGCTCAATTAGCTTGGTTGTAAACCATATATTTTCTTGGCCTTGAGACCAAAATAACCAATAAGTTGTTTCGTAACCGCTTTTAAATTAACCACAAATTGTTGTACATAGCCCTCCTCTTGTATGCGCCATACATGAATGCCATGAAATAAACGACAAATGTAAGCCATAGTAGGCTTTTGCGTTGGTTTTTTTAATTGATTCGGAATGGTAGCTTGATGCTGGGTTAACGCATTGCGTACCAAATATTGGGATAGGCTATAGATCATTAAACACAAGGTCATAACCATCATTAAGGCCTGTATACGACTTGCTTTCTTTAGAAAAACGGAAGAAACTTCAAAAGCATTCCCTTTAATAAAACGAAACGATGCTTCCGTTTTATGCTGATTTTTATACTCTTTAAGCATGTCTTCAGCTGACAAAGCATGCGCATCCAATTGGTTGGTCGCCAAAATAAAGCGCCCTTTTTGCAAACGCATAGCAGCTATTTTGTCTGCCTGTGGGATGAGCTTGCCTTGAATCCTATACCCAAGCACTACAGGTTGTTCTCTTTTTTTAGGACGACCAGTATGTTGGTAACCAGTAGTTTCTTGCATGCTAGCCTTGACCGTATGGTATTTTAGGCTTGTTAAAAAGTGCGCTAGGGCCTTATTTGCATCTTCTATGCAGTTGAAAACGGTACGGCTTAATTGGTCAAGTTTTTTCTCCATGGCCGCATATTCTTTCTCCACCGTACGATCTAAAGTAGCACCCTCGCGGGCGTAAGCTTGCTCTGAAAAGACTAAGAGCCAACGTTGGGGTACATTTCCATACTTACTCTCGCAGGAATGAATTTTATAGCCTGTATCGAGTTGAGTCCAGTTGACCGCTTGATCAGGTAGTGCTAATAAAGCCTTTGCTTCTTTAATTGTACTAGGAACCCTTGATAACCAAAGCATAGGAGGCCCTGTTTGGCTATTTTTATCCTCTACAACACATTTTTCATATAGCGCACTATCTCCTACAAATAAAAACGAGGGAGCCGCTTTAAGCTGCGCACAAAAAGCTTTCATACGAGCGGCTGCTTTTTGCAGGACTACTAGACCTGTTGCGTAAGTAGCTTATAGTTAGGTAGTAAGGAGAAAAAGGGTTAAAATAGGGGGAAAAGTAAGGTAAAACCCAACCCCCTATGACACTAACCTATAAAAAATTAACGAAACATCCCCATAGCTTACGTCGT
>DATGWI010000130.1:0-2539 GCA_035299565.1 Amoebophilaceae bacterium
CTACATTTAAATTGTTTCGAGAGGCTATTATGCATTTTTTTACCCATACTTGGGAGGAGATAAAGCCTAAAATGGATACCAGAATTAACGATAATTTTCAGATCCTAAATCCGGAATCTTGATTCCGATCGAGTATATATATTATATTATAATGAATTTACGTTCAATATCGAGTAATTTCTTTTACAGTTAATTTTAAATTCAACATTTTATTTTAAATTTAATGATGTGTGTATAAATTAAACAAACTAGTAAGTGGTGCGTTGCTACTAGCGTTAGCAGGGTGTAGCAAATCTGCACACTATCAAATGAATAAGTCGAATGCTATTGCAGAAGAGGCTAAAAGCAATGAAGGAAGTACGGCTTGGGCAACAGATACAAAAGCCACCCAAAGAGGTAATAAGGACAAAGTATATCACATTGGCAAGCCTAAGTGTAATTTGTTTGTTCACGACATGCTGTACGATGCTGGTATTACCCCTCCTACCCAAGGGGGATGGGCACTTCAAGCGAAAAATTGGGCAAGTTCAACTTATTCTATTCCGAATTGGGAACACAAAGGAACAGGTGTACCCTGGGAACCAGGGGATGTAATTGCTGAAAAGCGAGACTATATCGATGCTACCGGTCATTGTGGTATTGTGCTATTAGCAGTTCGGAAGTAATGGCAGCAGGTACCAATAAAGTATCTAAGGACAACCACAAACTAGAAGGCGGCTCCGTGAGACGCTATACTGGGAAATAATCTTATGAATGAAGCGCACAAATGTGCTGTGTACAATTTGTGCGCTTTGTGTTTGAAACAAAAAAACCATTGAAATTATATAATTCTTATGATTTTCAATAAAATAATATTTTACACATGTCCTTTTTTTTTGATTCCTTTAACGTTACGTGCTACGCACCCTGAGAAACAACAATCAGTTCTCAACTGGGTTTCCTATTTAAAAACGTTGCCAGACTATAGAAAATATACCCTTCCGGTAGACATCTCTACAGAGGGGTGTAAAGCGGGAATATGGGTTACATTTGCTCAAAAAATTGAAGCCATTGAGGCTAAGGTGGGCGCATGGAAGAAACCTGAAGATCTTTTGGCTTCAAAAGATTTTTTGGTAATGTATAAGCATCCTGCTTTTTATTGGCAACAAGCCATCGATTACATATCGAATCCTGCCTATACGGAACAGCAGAAAAAGGTTGCACTTTACGCACTGGAATTATTAGATATAGAGCAATACATAAAATGTATAGAGACATGTTGCAAATTATATACCCAAAACAAGCTTTCGACCTCTTTGTTGCAGACAGTCGTCTGTTTTGAGTTTTTACGGTATCATCCCATAGTGTATTTATACAAGACTGCACCGGTCGTTCGTTGTTTAGAAAACGTATGTGCTATGGCAAACGTGCCCCCTGCATTGGTTGTGAAGATAAACAGGATACTATCTGGGGAGATACGAGCAACCTGGGTGAAAAAAGGCGATCCTCGTATGAACGAACCTTCCTGTCTCCATGATTATAATTATCCTTTTAAACTATCGGATATAATGGTGCGTGCACAGCAAGAATTTGTCCGTTACATACAAAATGTTGATTGGGAAGACCCTTCCGATGCGGATACTTTGTCTGATTTTATTGTAGTATTCGATCATCCGATGTATTATACTTCTATAGGTATAGAAGGCACAGAAGATAGCGCACATCAATTTATCACAAAACATCAGTTCTCAGAAAGCGAACGCAGATTGGCTATTTTTGCTATGCATCAGCTCCATGCACAACCATATGCTGGTTTGTTTCGGGACGCCTGTGCTATGTACCGTACCGGCGTTATATCGCCGCAAATGATAGAGGATTTATTTAAATGTTTTTATCCCATACGGTACAATTTACAATACCCATTTTTTATCTTGGATTATAAAAATCCATACCTTCAATGTGCGTTAGATGAATTGATAGCGATACCTACGATCCCTTGCGGCCTCAAAGAAATGGCCCGTAAGGTCAAAAAGGGTACGCTAGCTACAAAAGAAGAAATAGCTTATATGGAGGGATACCGTACCTTTCGCAAAACGCACTTTACATTGTATGAAACCATTCCCCCTCCAGAACTAGGTGTAGCAGCTGTATAAATGGGCTTTAAATCAGTGGAAAGATCCTTTCTATCCTTGTAGGATACATATTTCAAGCTATTCCGGATTTGATGCACTATACTCGATCGGAATCAAGATGCCGAATTCGTTATACGATCTCGCAGCTAGTTCACCTGCCCTCGCCGGGCGGGCGTTACTTTTTTGCATGGATCAAAAAAGTAGCTAAAAAGCATTTTTCATATTAGACCTGTTGCGTAAGTAGCTTATAGTTAGGTAGTAAGGAGAAAAAGGGTTAAAATAGGGGTAAAAGTAAGGTAAAACCCAACCCCCTATGACACTAACCTATAAAAAATTAACGAAACATCCCCATAGCTTACGTCGTTTATTAGGGATCGATAGAGATAAAATGGAACAACTGGTCGTATCCTTGACGCCTCTTTGGGAAG
>DATGWI010000131.1:0-4736 GCA_035299565.1 Amoebophilaceae bacterium
CGTGAGAAAACCCGAAATTTTTAAAGTGCTGTGTTGGCCGGCCTTGTAGGAAAAAGAGAAAAATACAATGCAATGAAAAGTGTTACGAGGGAAAACATCTGGAGAACCGGCGCTCCGATCGACACGAAACCAGCGCCATTGCGTAGAGCACGCAAAAATAGCCAGCCACGTGCTGCGCCAGAAGTTTCGGACCATTAGGAGCCGAGTAAAACTCAAAAAACTGACAAAATTTTCACTTTTTTGCTTAAAAAACTTTAGGCGCGCATAATTCTTGAACCGTTTGTTGAATTTATGCGAAATTGTACCAAGTTACTCTAAATTGAATGCTCTTTCATATGAGACTGGGTTTTTGAAAATCCATCCATAACTTGTAAAATTATTTTAGTTTTTCGGTTTTGGCATACAATTTTTTTTCAGAATTTCCGAAAAATTTTTCCCAGAGGGAAAACTGAGGTCATTTCTGGGTGAGTCTGGCCTCCCTGAGCATGCAAAAAAATTTTCAGTCCACTCGGACCATTACTTGAAAAGTTATTGAAGAAAAGTGTTGTAAAATTTTTCGGCAAAAATTCTGTAAATTTCAATTTACTCTAAAACTTTACCTTATGTTGGGATTTAGCTCATTTTTGGATATGTTGGGGATGAGGCCAAGGCGCTTCTTTTGAGCCTATGCTGGGTGTTCTAGATGCTTTCTATCAAAAATTATGAGCAAATTACTGGAAGCTGTTTGCAAGTGAAAAAAGTGTTGCAATATACTTGCTTGTTAGCACATTTCCAACATGTTTTGCTGCATGAACTTGAAGTTTATGAGCTTCTTGCTCATATATCAATCAAATGATGCTTCAATTCAATCATGTTTTCATTTTTTGAAGAAAGTACCTAAAAATTTTCCGCGGGGGCTCCGCCCCCGCACCCCCGGTACAAATCCCCCATACAGTTGGTCCCCGACTATGCTCAGCAATTCCCACATCATGTCTTCTCATCACACTTGCTATTCTGGGCTTTGCCACAACTTTTTGCCCATTAGCACCTGTTTTCAACTACAAAATTTGCTTAATTTTTTACTTGGTGTTTCTTAAACTTCAATTTGCAATAAAAGTTCAACTTATGTTCACATTTGGCTCATTTTTGGATATGTTGGACAAAACGTCATGGCGCTTCTTTCCAGCCCATGCTGGATGTTCCAGATGCGTTTGTTGACAAATTATAAGAAAATCACTCAAAGTTGGTTTCAAGTAAAAAACTTTTTGCATTCAAATTGCTTGTTAGCACATTTCCAACATGTTTTGCAGCTTGAACTTGAAGTTTATCAGATTCTTGCTCATATTTCATTTGAATGAGGCTCAAATTGAATCATGTTCTCATGTCTTTTGAAAAGTACCCCAAAATTTGCCGCGGGGGCTCCGCCCCCGCACCCCCGGTAGGAAGGAGCATACAGTGAGTCCCCATGCAGTGCTTTTGTGTTTCCACCTATCCTGCACCTGTCTCAATACCTTAACCATCAACTTATTAGTTTTCTATGAATAGTAGATCATCAAGAATCAAAGTTTCCAAATGCTTTTGTGAATGTGATGCAATGTGATGCTTGTCATCCCACTGCAAACTTGTCTTGCAGTGGGATGACAAGCATCACATTGCATCACACTCACAAAAGCAATCACTTTTCCTTACTTTTTGAGCTCTTTTTCAACCACACTCGACATGTATTTTTACTTTTTCTCATATGCCACATCACATTCACAATCAACACTTCATATCCATCATCTTCACAACAACACATTCAAAAAAACCAATGCGAGTCGGCGATCAACTGCGCGCCATCAAAATCAACCGTCGCCGACTCGCCGCCCAGCGCAGCGCAAGAGCCCACTCTTAACCAACCAATTACGCAAGTCACTGTGGCTCTGTCTCTGGGTGGATGCGGCCAAAGAACCAGGTTTTCGTCAGAAAACCTGAAATTTTTAAAGTGCTGTGTTGGCCGGCCTTGTAGGAGAGAGAAGAAAATACTATTGAATAAAAAGTGTTCGTGTGAGCACTATCTAGAGAACCGGCGCTCCGATTGACACGAAACCAGCGCCATTGCGTAGAGCACGCAAAAATAGGCAGCCAGCTGCTGCGCCAGAAGTTTCGGACCATTACGAGCCGAGTAAAACTCAAAAAATTGGCAATTTTTTCACTTTTTAGGTACCTAAAACTTTAGGCGCGCGTAATTCTTGAACTAGCGTTAGGATTTACTCGAAATTGTAGGAATTTATTCTACAGAGTATCGGCTGTCATTTGAGACTGGGTTTTCGAAAATCCATACGTAACTTGTAAAATTATTCAAGTTTTTCGGTTTTGGCATAGAATTTTTTTTCAGATTTTCCGAAAAATTTTTCCCAATGGGAAAACTGAGGTCATTCCTGGATGAGTCCGGCCTCCCTGAGCGTGCAAAAAACTTTGCAGTCCAATCGGACCATTACTTGATAAATTATTGAAGAAAAGTGTTGTAAAATTTTTCGGCAGAAATTCTGTAAATTTCAATTTACTCTAAAACTTTACCTTACGTTAATATTTTGCTCATTTTTTAGTATGTTAGGGAAGAGGCCATGGCGCTTCTTTTGAGCCCATGCTGGATGTTGTAGATGCATTTTTTCAAGAAATATTACAAATTCTAAGAAATGAGTGTTTCAATTGAAAAAGTCGAGAAATAAAAAGCTTGATAGTGCTATTTTAACACACTTTGCTGCTCAAGCTTGAATTTTATGAGCTTCTTGATGACATTTCCAATGAATGAGGCTGAAATTTGAATTGTGTTTGTATTTTTTTAAAAAGTACCTCAAAATTTGCCGCGGGGGCTCTGCCCCCGCACCCCGGTAGAGATCCCCATACAGTCGTATCGCCCTGCTATGTTCATTGATATAACAGTCATCTCTCAGTTGCCCAATGAAAAATGAACATGTAAATTCATCATGAATTCCAACAAAAATTATGCAATTGAAATTTTTTGTACAGGGTGCTCCAGAACATGTTTTTTGATTTATGCAAAATTAGCAACTTTGCAAAAGTCAAGGTTTTAAAACATGAAAATTCATCATAAATTCCAACAAAAATTCTGCCATTGAAAGTTTTTGTACAGGGTGTTCCAAAACATGTTTTTTCATTCATGCAAAATTAGCAGCTTTGCAAAAGTCAAGGTTTTAAAACATGTAAATTCATCATAAATTCCAACAAAGATTATGCAATTGAAATTTTTTGTACAGGGTGTTCCAAAACATGTTTTTTGATTCATGCAAAATTAGCAACTTTGCAAAAGTCAAGGTTTCAAAACATGTTTTGCTGCTTGTACTTGAAGTTTATGACCTTCTTGCTCATATTTCAATCATATGAGGCTCAAATTCTATCATGTTCTCATTTTTTTTGAAGAAGTACCTCAAAATTTCCCACGGCGGCTCCGCCCCCGCAGCCCGGGTAGGAAGAAGCATACGGTGAGTCCCCATGCAGTGCTTGGGTGTTTTCAGCTATAATGCATGTGTGTCCACATTACCCATGACAATATTAGTTGTTGCAAAATAATTGTACCTCAAAATTTGCCGCGAGGGCTCCGCCCCCGCACCCCTGGTAGAAAAGAGCATACGGTGAGTTCTCATGCAGTGCTTGGGTGTTTCCAGCTATAATGCATGTGTGTCCACATTACCCATGACAATATTAGTTGTTGCAAAATAATTGTACCTCAAAATTTGCCGCGGGGGCTCCACCCCCGCACCTCCGGTAGAAAGAAGCATACAGTGAGTCCTCATGCAGTGCTTGAGTGTTTCCACCTATACTGAATCTCTTTATGTTTTAAACATGAACTTACTAGTTGATGCAAAAAAAATTTACCTCAAAATTTGCCGCGGGGGCTCCGCCCCCGCACCCCCGGTACATAAGAGCATACGGTGTGTTCCCATGCAGTGCTTTGGTGTTTGCAGCGCTATGCTGCATCTGCCACTATACCTCAATCATCAACTTACCAGTTTTACATCAAATATTAGATCATCAAGAATCAAAGTCTCCAATTGCTTTTGTGAGTGTGATGCAATGTGATGCTTGTCATCCCACTGCAGACATTTGTCTTGCAGTGGGATGACAAGCATCACATTGCATCACACTCACAAAAGCACTCACTTTTTCTTACATTATCCAGCCTTACTTCTCCAACACTTGCAAAATATTCATCATATTATTCATCATTCCAAACTCATTCATCACATCTTCTACCCAATCTTTCCCCACCACATACAACAAAAACCCTATGCAAGTCGGTGATGAACTGCGCGCCATCAAAATCAACATCATCGACTTGCAGCCCAGCGCAGCGCTAGAGTCCACGCAAAAACAAAAAATTACATAAGTCACTGTGGCTCTGTCTCTGGGTGGAGGCGGCCCAACAGTGATTTTCGGGAGAAAATCTAAATTTAACCAAGTGCTGTATTGGCCGGCCTTGTAGGAGAGAGTAAAAAATACTATTGAATAAAAAGTGTTCGTGTGGGAATCATCTGGAGAACCGGAGCTCCGATCGACACGAAACCAGCACCGTTGCGTAGAGCACGCAAAAATAGGCAGCCAGCTGCTGCGCCAGAAGTTTCGGACCATTAGGAGCCGAGTAAAACTCAAAAAACTGACAAAATTTTGACTTTTTTGCTACCAAATCTTTAGGCGCGCATAATTCTTGAACCGTTCGTTGAATTTATGCGAAATTGTACCAAGTTACTCTAAAT
>DATGWI010000132.1:0-3641 GCA_035299565.1 Amoebophilaceae bacterium
TACGGTAAACGCTCTAAAAAAAGAGCGCTTGCCTACCCTTTATTTGCTTTTACAATAAGTCAAAGAACGTTGACAAGCTTACAAAAATAAGCTCGACTCAATATTTTTTTAACACTTAATTTTTAGTGTTTGTAGCTGTTCTGGATCTCGATGAACCGTAATACAAAGTTACACTTTTTTTTTAATCTACAAGCGATTTTCTAAAGAACAACGGAAAGATATTTTCTATCAACCAACCAAATAAATTGTAAAATGCTGAAAAACAATATTAAATATGATCTTTGCAGCAAAACGTCCCTGGCAGTAGGCCATACGGACCTGCTACTCTTTGCTGGTATACTTCGCTATGATTTCATCCAAGGCTTCTTCTGTGGGCACCAAAACTGCCCTTGCCTTGCTGCCTTCAAAGGGACCTACAATGCCTGCAGCTTCTAATTGGTCGATCAATCGTCCCGATCGATTGTAACCAAGTTTTAATTTTCTCTGAATAAGAGAGGTGCTGCCTTGTTGGTGTAGTACAATGAGGCGCGCTGCTTCTTCAAATAAGGGATCCAAATTGTTTGGGTCAAATTGAACCCCATCGTCCGAATCTTCTTCGTCATAAATGGGCAATAGGTAGGCAGATGCATACCCCTGTTGTGCACCAATGTAACCACAAACCCGTTCTACTTCTTCTGTATCTAAAAAGGGTGCTTGCAATCGGATGATATCGGAATTCATGGACAACAACATGTCTCCGTTTCCAACGAGTTGCTCTGCTCCACTGCTATCTAAAATGGTCCTTGAATCGATCTTGGAACTTACCTTGTACGATATGCGAACGGGGAAATTGGCTTTGATGATACCGGTAATCACATTTACAGAAGGTCGCTGGGTGGCTAACACCAAATGTATGCCGATGGCTCTGGCCAATTGGGCCAACCGGGCAATAGGTACTTCGATTTCTTTGCCTGCTGTCATCATCATGTCTGCAAACTCGTCGATTACCAATACAATATAGGGCAGAAATCGGTGCCCTTCCTGGGGTGGTAAAACCCTACGTACAAATTTTTCATTGTATTCCTTGATGTTTCTAGTGCCGGCTTCTTTCAGTAATTCATATCGATGGTCCATCTCAATACACAACGAGTTTAAGGTATGTACTACTTTTTTGGTCTCGGTGATGATGGCTTCTTCGCTTACTGGTAGCTTGGCCAAGAAATGCCGCTCTAATTTAGTATACAACGACAGCTCTACTTTTTTGGGGTCTACCAATACCAGCTTGAGTTGAGATGGATGCTTCTTGTAAATCAAGGAGGTAAGCAATACGTTCAACCCTACTGATTTTCCTTGCCCAGTAGCCCCGGCAATGAGTAGGTGCGGCATGCGCGCCAAATCGGCGATCAACATTTCGTTGGAAATGCTTTTGCCCAATACAACCGGTAAATCCATCTTGCCTTTTAAGAAGGTGTCACAAGCCAGCATCTGTTGCAATGGAACGATTTCTCTATGTTTGTTGGGTACTTCAATGCCGATGGTGCCTTTGCCAGGTATAGGGGCAATAATGCGAATGCCTAATGCAGCCAGGTTTAACGCAATGTCATCTTCTAAGTTCTTGATTTTAGAGATCTTTACACCTGCTTCAGGAACAATTTCGTATAAGGTTACGGTAGGACCGATAGTGGCTTTGATCTTAGCAATGTTGATTTTAAAGTTATTTAAGGTTTGTACAATGTTGTTTTTGTTGATCTCCAGTTCTTCTTGTCCTACCGATGGCGTTTCTTGTGCATAGTGTTCCAACAGGTCTAAGGTGGGATAGCGGTAGTTGGACAAATCCAAGGTGGGATCGTAGTTTTCGCTGCGAAGCTGATCTAGAGACAATTCGGATCTATCGGCAGATTTCGGAGGTTTTGAAGGGGGTATTTCTTTTTTTGGAATGGAAGAAACTACCTCAAAGTCAACTTCTTGATTGGGTTTATGGCTGGAAGCCATTTCGCTTGCATGGGCTTGTGGCAGGGTTGCTTCTAGGGTTCTAATGGGCTTTTTTTTTTCTTCTAGATCGGCATGGGTTGTCGCAAATGGATCAGTTGCTATTTCAACAGGATCCGGCCTTTTTTTTAGCCTAGAAAAGAACCCAAAATGGGGCAAAGCAGTAATGTTAAAATAGCATACGCAAAAGGCTAGTAACGAAACAAGGAGCAACAACCAGGTTCCATACCCCAGCAATCCTTTAAATAGGGGGCCCAAGGCAAATCCAACACCTCCTAGTTGCTGTAGCAGCGACTGAGAAGTAGGATAGAGCACGTGTAAATAACCCAATAAAATATTGAACCACAAGACAAAAAAAAGGGAGGCCATGCACACTTTAACCAGAGAAGTAGCTGAAAAGAGGTTTCGTGCCGTCATTTTGAGCCCGGAAAGGAACAAGATGGGTAAAAAGAGAAAAGCCGTTACCCCCCACCACATGTACATCATATAATGGCTTACAAAGGCCCCCGCAATGCCCAACCAATTTTGAATTGCCATGCCAGACTTTTGAATGCCTAATTCTTGCACGGCTTCTACAATGGATTGATCTTTTGCGCCATGGATCAGGTGGGCGGCAAACGCAAACCCTAAAAAAATGGAGAGGCCTTGAAACAACAATCCGATGGCAATTTTTGTACGCTGGTCTAATTCAAGCCACTTTATGGTCTGTTTTTTGTTGGTATTCTTATCCGGTGATGTTTTATAGGTATTTTGGGCCATGGTATCTAAAAATAACGTATCTAAAACCTAAACAAACATACATACTATGCGCTTTGCGCACCTATTGGTTCTACGTTCCAAACACAAACAGTCGATGGATCAACCAGTTGGATGGGGATCATAGCAGCCGTTACAAAGTTAATAAAAACCCAATTCCAATTTGGCGGCTTCAGACATTCGATCGGTTTCATATGGAGGCTCAAAGGTCAACACAACTGTTACTTCGTTTACTCCTTCTATGGATCGTACAGCTGCTTCGATTTCACTGGGTATGCTATCGGCTGCGGGACAATTAGGAGAGGTAAGGGTCATCAAAATTTCAACGTTATTCAGCGGCAAGATGGTGATCTCGTAGATCAATCCCAGCTCGTAGACGTCTACGGGTATTTCTGGATCGTACACCTGTTTGATAGCTGCTATTATTTGTTCTTTTTGTATCATAAACAAAGATTCAATTGGATGTACATTGGAAAGTTGCTTTTACGGTCACTTGGTAGATGGACCGCTTTACAAAGAAAGGTAAAAAAAAAGAATCTATACTAGATCGGAATCAAGATGCCGGTTTTAGGACCTGAAAATTATCGTTAATTCTGGTATCCATTTTGGGCTTTATCTCCTCCCAAGTATGGGTAAAAAAATGCATAATAGCCTCTCGAAACAATTTAAATGTAGGAAAGACCTTATTGTTTCGGGCATATTCGTTCATAACTTTCCATACCCGCTCTATGGGATTTAGATTTGGGCTATAAGGTGGTAAAATATGTAGTTGAATGCTTGGGGGTGGTTTATCTGAAGGTGCCAGAAAGGATTCTAAAAATAGGCGAACAGTTACCTGCGGAATATTTAAGACGGATTTATTCGTAAATAAAGCCCCTTCCTTGTCTACAAAAATTTCTAGTGATTTTTTAATTTTT
>DATGWI010000133.1:0-1572 GCA_035299565.1 Amoebophilaceae bacterium
GAGTTCCTACCCCAAAAATGGGGCATAATGCTTAGATGACAACAAGTAGATTGTTACCTTAGCGTTACGATCTATACAGTTTGACCGTTCTTCGTTTAGTGTTTTTACCTGATTCTGAGTTTGGTTCCAAAAGATCAAGGCATAATGTATGGTACTTCCCCATAAAGGAATGTCCGATTGGTAGCCTGCCAACTTTTAGTTAACAATACTCTTTTGGGTGTAGATCTTTTAATTTAATATTTTCATTATGAAAAAGATCAGAACAAATGTTGCCGGTATTGATATTGGGGCAAAAAAAGTATTTACCTCAGTTGAAGGCCAACCCGTAGTTAGCCATTTTACCTTTACGGAAGATTTTCTTCTTCTGCGGGATTATCTTTTAAAACATGGGGTAAAAACAGT
Source organism: Amoebophilaceae bacterium (assembly GCA_035299565.1). Lineage (GTDB taxonomy): Bacteria > Bacteroidota > Bacteroidia > Cytophagales > Amoebophilaceae > Cardinium. Next base: position 403 of record DATGWI010000133.1, read on the forward strand.
AGCAATGGAAGCCACCGGGGTATATTGGGTTATTTTATATGAGATTTTAGAAGAAGCCGGAATTGATGTTTGGCTTGTGGATGGACGCCAAACCAAACAGGTTCCTGGCCGCAAAACCGATGTTAAAGATTGTCAATGGATACAGGAACTTCACAGTTTTGGACTGCTAAATAGGTGCATGGTTGTTGATGCCGATATTAAAGAATTGAGAAGTTATCTTCGCTTAAGAGAAGATCATATTCAAAGTTCTGCCATGCACATCAACCATATGCAAAAAGCTTTAACATTAATGAATATAAGACTTAAAGAGGTTTTGAGCCAAATACACGGTGCAAGCGGCATGGCTATAATAAATGCAATCCTCAAAGGAGAAAGAAACAAACAAATCCTAGTAAACTTGTGTCATGAGAGTATATTGAAAACCAAAAAAGAGTTTGTCCTAAAAGCTTTGGAAGGAAAATACAACCAAGCAGGCCTTTTTGCTTTAAAACAGGCATATGATGGCTACATGTTCTATTTGCAACAAATTCAAGAGTGCGACAAACAGATTGATGTCGTAATCAATCGAATTGGAGAATCAGGCAAAGGTCAGAATGATGCAAACAAAAAGCGAAAAACAATCCGACATCATAAGCCTTCTGTTAAAAATCTCGGAACAAACCTCTTAAACGTCTTTAAGGGTAAGGATGCAACATTAATATCTGGCATTACTGATTACACATGGATGCAACTATTGGCAGAAACCGGTAACGATTTGAAAAAATGGCCTACTGAGAAGCACTTTACAAGCTGGCTTGGCTTAGCTCCTGGTCAGCATAACTCCGGAAAGATGCGCAGAAATGTCAAAAAGAAAAGCCATCCTACGGCAGGTCAAATTTTTCGAACCATTGCACAAAGTTTAATAAACAGTAAAAACCTTGCGATAGGAGCTTTTGGCCGAAGGTTAAGAGGAAGAAAGGGTCCTCGTATAGCTATAAAAGCAATGGCCCGAAAATTAGCAATACTATATTGGCGCATGATGGTCAAAGGAGTTGATTTTGTCGAACAAGGTATCGTTCATTACGAAGATCAATTGCACGCAAATAAGATAAAAACACTAAACAGACTTGTCAAAGAACTAAATGTTAAATTGCCACAAAATGAGATACTTAGTCAGGCATGTCATTGGTA
>DATGWI010000134.1:0-4779 GCA_035299565.1 Amoebophilaceae bacterium
CATCGTGACTGGGCTAGTGAACCTTAATCATGCTGTTGCACTCAGGGAAAGGGTGGCATAAAACATAGAAAAAAACCTAGAACCGCTTATACTTACTGAATCATTTGCTACACATCGGACTTACGCAACAGGTCTAATAAATAAAAAAGATCGTTTTTTTGAGCGAAATGTCAGCTTAAAGACCCCATTGGATTAGAAAGCCCCCATGGATTAAAAAAATGTACAATCACCTACAATCTGTTTGCAAGCCGCAACCAACTCGTTGCTCAACTGCACCCGGTATTGCTTGACAAGGGTAGGAACAACCATCTGCTCTACTGCATCCAAAATAGAGAGCTTTACCATCGCTTTCCCAGGATGTTGTTTCATGCATGCTTCCAATGCGGTTACCAACGCATCCGTGATGTGCTCTTGGTCTAAGGTAAGGTGGAGGCCTTTGGCCATCTTATCGCGGATATCTTCCAGCAGATGCATGGTATGGGGTTTAAATGTTTGGGATGCCTGATTGCCATACGGACGATTGGCTACACTACCAACCAAAAACAGAAACTTGCCTACTTCCAAAAAGTGCTTGTTTTTCAAATAATCTTCTCCAAAGAGGGCAAACTTTACAGAGCCATGGTAGTCCTCTAGCGTCAATAAGGCAAAGGAATTGCCTTTGCCGTTCTGCTTGATGGTACATTCTGTTAACATGCCCGCTACAGCAACTTCTTGGCGTTCAGCAGCTAAAATGGTTTGCGTAGTAACGTTGCAGAAACTTTTGATATCCATCTGAAAAGGGTCTAACGGATGACCTGTAAGATAGCATCCGATCAGCTCTTTTTCGATGCGCAACTGTTCCAAAGGAACGTAGGGCACGCACGAAGGTGGCACAGGTTTCTTGATTGGATTGTAGGAAGTAGCAGCAAAAAGTGATTGCGCAGCTTCCATGTGTGCTTTTTTCACCTGTTGCCCGTATTGAAGCACCTTTTCTATAAAAGTACTGCCCGCTTCTTCGTACACATATTGTCTTCTGTGTAGGTCTGTAAATCCATCAAAAGCACCCGATAGGGCAAGACATTCCATGGTTTTTTTGTTGATGGAACGAGCCGGCAACACTTCTACAAAATCATAGATGTCTCTAAACGGTCGACCGTTGTTTTTGCGCGCTTCTATAAGCGTTGTCACAGCAGCCTCTCCTGATCCCTTGATTGCACCCAAACCAAAACGAATTTCATTTCCTGCATGCGCTGAAAACGTTACTTGACTGGTATTCACATCCGGACCCAACACCACAAGTCCCTGCTGACGGCTTTCTTCCATAAAGTAGGCAATTTTATCAATATCACCTTGATTGTGTGTCAAAACAGATGCCATGTATTCAGTAGGGTAGTTTGCTTTTAAATAAGCAGTTTGGTACGCAATCAAAGAATAAGCCGCTGCGTGCGATCGATTGAAACCATACTGAGCAAACTTTTCCATCATGTCAAACACCGCCAATGCCTTTTCTTTGGGAATGTCATTCTTTTGTGCAGCACCCGACACAAACACATCTCGCTGCCTGGCCATTTCTTCTGCTTTTTTCTTGCCCATGGCCCTACGCAACAAGTCAGCACTGCCCAACGTATATCCGGCTAATATTTGAGCAGTTTGAATGATTTGTTCCTGATAGATCATGATGCCGTAGGTAGGCTTTAAAATGTTTTCCAGCAAAGGATGAGGGTATTCAATGGGCTCAGTGCCATGCTTGCGTGCAATAAAATTGGGTATAAACTGCATCGGTCCAGGTCTGTACAAGGCATTCATGGCAATCAGTTCTTCCATACTGGTAGGCTGCAATTTAACCAACCATTGCCGCATGCCTTCCGATTCGAATTGGAACGTTCCTTTGGTATGACCCGCTTGATAGAGCTGAAACGTAGCAGGATCGTCCAATGGAATCTGTTCTATATCAATTAAAATACCACTGTTTTCTTCAATCAAGCGCAAGGCATCTTTCAGGATGCTCAAGGTTTTCAACCCTAAAAAATCCATCTTTAACATGCCAACCTGTTCCAGTATGGAACCATCATATTGGGTCACCAAGAGATCAGAATTTTTGTCTGTCTTTACAGGAATGTAATCCATCAAATTGTGGGGAGCAATGATGATGCCAGCTGCATGTATGCCGGTATGGCGTACAGACCCTTCCAAAGTTTCTGCCAAGGAGAGCACCTTGCCTTCTTCAGTAGCCATTGCCCGTTTGATTTCAGCCAATTCAGGCACCTCTTCAAATGCCTCTGCCAAGGTAGTGCCCAATTTATCTGGTATCAATTTTGCTAGATAATTGGCCCTGGCCAATGGAACGCCCAGCACCCGTGCCACATCCCGTATGGCCGATTTCGCAGCCATGCTGCCAAAAGTAACGATGGAAGCTACTTGGTTTTTTCCATATTTGTCCACTACATAATCGATCACCTTTTTGCGTCCTTCGTCGTCAAAATCCACATCAATATCAGGCATTGAAACCCGTTCTGGATTTAAAAAACGTTCAAAAAGCAAGTCATAACGCAGCGGATCTACCTTGGTAATACCAATGCAGAATGCCACCAAGGAACCAGCTACCGACCCCCTACCCGGCCCTACAACTACCCCTAGTCGGGTAGCAGCATCTATAAAGTCTTGTACAATCAAGAAATACCCAGCAAAGCCAGTTTGTGCAACTACACTCAACTCATACCGGAGCCGCTCTTCTACTTCCAGGGTAATGTGCCCGAATTTACGCCTAGCTCCCTCAAAAGCCAAATGGGCGAGGTACTGATCGGCATCTGAAAAACCCTCTGGTAGGGTAAAAATAGGCAGTAGAATGTCGCGTTCTAACGTTAGATGATCTATTTTTTCCACCAAATCAATGGTATTAGAAATAGCCTCTGGGACATCTGCAAAAAGAGCAGCCATTTCTTGCGGGGACTTCAAAAAAAATCGATCGTTGTTGAAGCGCATGCGTCCCGGATCGTGGTATTCTTTTCCGGTTTGCAAGCAGAGCAACACATCATGTGCAAAATGGTCTTCGTGTTTGATATAATGTACATCATTTGTAGCAACCATTTTCACATGGTATTTGGCTGCCCAACGCACCAAAACTTCGTTGCAAATGTCTTGTTCCGGGATATTGTGTCTTTGTAATTCAATATAATAATCCTCTCCAAACAACTCCAGCCACTCTACAAAGAGTAGCTCGGCCGCTGCTTCTCCCTGTCGAATAATTGCCTTGGGGATCTCTGCACCCAAACAACAAGTGGTAGCAATCAGTCCCTCCTTGTGTTGTTTGAGCAATGCTTTATCGATACGGGGTTTGTAGTAATACCCTTCTAAGAAGCCTAAAGAACAAAGCTTGGTAAGGTTTTGATAACCTATGCTGTTTTTGGCCAACAACAGTTGGTGGTAGCGGGTTTTGTCTTTGTGGTTGTGGCGATCGGGAGCCATATAAAACTCACAACCCACAATCGGTTTGATACCCTGTTTGGCAGCGGAAGACACAAAATGGGGCACACCAAACATATTGCCATGATCTGTAATGGCCAATGCCTGCATGCCAAGCTGCTTGTTGGCAGCTATCAGACGGTCTACTTTAGCAGCACCATCTAGTAAAGAATACTCTGTATGGCAATGTAAATGACAAAAGTTGTGCATAAGGTGTACATAAATCTAAGGGGCTGTTTTGACAAGAGCAAGTTACTGTTTTTTTTATGAAACTGTTTGAAAGGGGGTAGACCACACCTCTAAAAGTTTAGGAAAGGAAAAAAGGGGGAAACAGAACGCACCTTAGCGATACATGGTTTTTGACCCATTGGTGCACCAATGCAGCACCACATGGTTGGCACACCTTCCAAAACAACTAATAATATAGTGTTGTTTGCCAATCTTTGAAAAACAAAGCACGGACAAGTTTCCTAGCCACCGCACTATTGGAAGCATCTACCGGAGCTCCGATGCAAGCACTAGACCACCCAACTAGCGGAGGACATTGAACATGCCTTGATTTTCAAAGATTTATTTACAAAGTTACTACAACGGAACGTTTCTTCTAAATTGGAACAACCTTGTGCTTACAGTTTAAGGATCTTTGTTTTTAACAAGTCAAAAGCATGTAGCAATAGAACAGATGTGCACTTTGGCTGTTTCAAATATGTTCCATTAGATCTGCCCTCCTTGTTGCCTATACTCGATCGGAATCCAGTTGCCAGATAGCGCCCCTACGAAACGGTCCTTCTTTCTCCGTACTGTTTTTTGGATACAAAAGCATGAAAAAATCTGGGGAGGTTGGTACAAAAACGCAGTATTAAAAATCAAATTATCTTCTTTTTCTAAATTTGCAGTCAATTGTTGTTCTTGGAATGACGCAAGCCATCCAATCCTGTAACATGATTTGAAATACAGGATACGTAAATTGGCTTCCTAATCGAAGCATTGATCCAAACAATCATTTTTTATTATGCTCCAGAAATTTTTACCATTTATGGAGGAGAAATGAACACGTACGCATTAGCCAGCGCTTCTATCCCTTGGGCCATAGGAGTTGTATGTATGGATCATTTGTATACCATTGGCTTGGAATTGTTGCGGGGCATGCACGACACGTTTTTACCCTTAGTAATATCCAGCTTGAGCAACAGGTCTAGTGATGTGATGTCTTATTAAGTTGAGCTAAAAAGGTTTCAATTCCCTTGAGATCATTTTTGTAAGTGGCAGTGACATATCCTTTTTCTTGAGGAAACGCTGCTACGAAGGTACTTTTTGCTAAGTCAATTCCTATATATT
>DATGWI010000135.1:0-1972 GCA_035299565.1 Amoebophilaceae bacterium
GCACAACGAGGAGAAATCTACAGACCATTTGATGATGAACTAGAATCCACTCTTCGTAAATGTGTACATGCATTAAAAACCATTGGGACAGAAGATGCAAATTTGGCATTGGAAATGCTTTTATGTTCTGGAAATGAGAATGTGAGATACGCACTTGAAAATTATAAATAAAAACGGCACATAACAGTGCATATATTTTATTGGGGGTTGAATCGCTAATTTCAAAAGAATTGCACTAAATTAGCTTCGTAACGTGGGATAAGGAATTGCTCCGAAATCCCCCAACAAAACATATGCGAAACGTTGTGCGTAATCCAACCTATACCGGAACCATTGATTTCCAGAGCTAACGTGCGAGTCTTTCTGATTTGTATATTTGTAATGCCCTATGTAATGCCGATTTTTAAACTGTTGCAATAAAGCACGGGCGCAATCCTGGTTGAGATGCTTGCGATGATTTCAGTGGCGGTACCATAAAAGGGAACCCCGGTTAGAATAATTACTTTGCCAAAAGCACATCTCCTTAGGGCATTTAAAAAAAATAAGAGATGGAAGGGAAAAAGATTTCTATGGAAATTGTCAACCCTAATGCAGCCGGGGTTGATGTAGGAAGCCGCTCACATTGGGTGGCAGTTGGGCAACATGAAGAAGATGTGAGAGAATACGGAGTGTTCAACCAGGATCTTTTCGACATGGCCGATTGGTTACAGGAAAAACAGGTAAAAACCGTTGCAATGGAAAGTACAGGTACATACTGGCAGAACCTATATGCAATACTCATTTCTCGGGGCTTTCATGTGATACTTTGTAATGGCAAGTACACTAAAAATATCAAAGGAAAGAAAACCGATATCAAAGACTGCCAGTGGATACAAAAGCTCCATAGTTTGGGTTTGCTTACCACCAGTTTTCTTCCCGACGGAAAAACAGAACAATTACGGACATACTGCCGACAAAGGGCCAATCTGCTGCATTCAGCAGCATCTGCCTCAAAGAAAATGCAAATGTACCTTCGGTTGCTAAACCTTCGGCTCGATATTGTGGTGAAGGATATCTGTGGGTTAACAGGTTTGGCAATCATCCGTGCAGTATGTAATGGAGAAACCGATCCGGGTAAGTTGGCATCATTGCGACATGGCAATTGCAGAAAAACTGAGGCAGAGATAGCCCGTGCACTTCAAAGCAACGGGCGGAAAGATTACCTGTTTGCTCTTGGACAAGAACTAGATACCTACGACCACCTGCAACAAAAAATTGCAGCATGTGACAAGATGATCGAACAGACCCTGAACGAGATCATCAACAATGATGACAACAAGAAGCAACACCAGATCGAAGCCAAAAGCTACAAAAGGATCAACAAAAACACTCCCAAAGACATTGACCTGAACCTCAAATCCTATCAAATGTTCGAAGGAACAGACCTGTTGGCTATCGAAGGCATGAGTTATTCTACAGTGCTTGCTCTGATGAGCGAACTTGGAATCGAAGGAATACGAAAGTTTCCCACAGCCAAGCATTTTACAAGTTGGCTAAGGTTGGCCCCAAACAATAAGATCAGTGGAGGAAAGATATTGTCAAGCAAAGTTCCCAAAGGGAGCAACAGGCTTAAAATAGCTTTAAGGAACGCGGCCAATGCCATTGGTAACTTAAAGGACTCGACACCACTGAGGGATTTCTTTCATAGGATAAACTTCCGCAAAGGAAGAGTCTCTGCAATCAGCGCAACGGCAAGAAAACTTGCCGTGATTATCTGGAACATGGTGGTAAAAGGCATCCCATACAACAATCCTGCTGGTTACCTCTTCCTCGACCAGAAAAGAAAGCTTGGAATTGTAAAAAGGATACAAAAACAAATTGCTAAATTTGAATTGACCGCTGATGATTTAAACTTTTCAATAAGCTGAAAATGTTAAATATACAGAAACGTTAGTTAGAAGCTTAAGAAAATAGGACGCAATTAGTATATATT
>DATGWI010000136.1:0-11807 GCA_035299565.1 Amoebophilaceae bacterium
TACCGCAACAAACGGAAAAGATATGCACTTAAATTTAGCATCGTGACTGGGCTAGTGAACCTTAATCATGCTGTTGCACTCAGAGAAAGGGTGGCATAAAACATAGAAAAAACCCTAGAACCGCTTATACTTCCTGAATCATTTGCTGCGCATCGGACTTACGCAACAGGTCTATTTCAAGAGGATCGTTTGTCTCTTCGGAGACCTAGATCAAGGGATACTTACCAAGGTACATCTCTGGTTGCTCAACTAAACCATGCGTTGGGGATGTTTTTCTACAAATTGAGTCCATGTTGTTGTATTCTTTTTTGAAGCCATGGGCTGTTTTTGTTGGCTGTGGCACAATGCTACCGCTAGTGCATCGGAAGCATCCAACAAATGCGTAGAGAGAGATATGCCCAGCAATTGCCCTACGATACGTGCTACAGATTCTTTTGAAGCAGTCCCTTTGCCCGTAACAGCTTGCTTTACTTTACAAGGGGCATATTCCGAAACTGGAATTCCACATGCCAATGCAGCTGCTATGGCAATTCCTTGTGCCCTTCCTAAAGTGAGCATCGATTGTATGTTTTTGCCATAAAAGACTGTTTCAATCGCCACTTCATCGGGTGTATGTTCCTGTAACAGTTTCAGGGTGCACGCATATAGATTGTACATGCGTACCATTGGTTTTTTGTTTGATTTGAAACGACATACGTCGTATGCGAGGACTTTGGTACCATTTTTTTTAGACACCTGAATCACTCCAAATCCCATAACCAAACTCCCAGGATCTATACCAAGGATGATCTTTTCTTCCATAAACACAACCGTGTAGTAAATCAATTTCAAGTTGCGGGTTCCCATCTCGTCCGTACTGCCCTTGCACCTTTGAAAAAAGGAGTGCATAGAAAGCGTGCCATCGCTTTCCACCTCCTTTTTTCAATCAGCGCTTGATTTTGTATTTTTGTGTATCCAAACAAAAGTAGGGAGCAAGAAGGACCGTGTCGCAGTGGCACAATCCGGCATCTTGCTTCAGAGCGCGTATATATGCCACTCTTGAGTTACACAACACGCAATAAACCAAATAGTTATGAAACGTGCAACTAAGGGTGCTGCTTTTCGTACAGGTTCAGCTCTGGCTTCTTCATGCCAAACCGTACACCACTTGCATAAATGGCGTAGTTTTAGTTGCTTGCATCTGCAAAACAACTTCCAGTATGACCAGTATGGCTGAAGCCTTTTGAGTCATTGGCAAAAACTTGCGTTCACCAGCCACCATTTTATTTTGGTGCAGCAAGGCGTAGCAACAAACAGGTTGGTTGGATTGTTCCCATTCCCATCCATGCATGTACAAACGAAAGTCTTATAACGGACAGACTTCTTGAGAGAGGGTGTGCTTTTACATTTCATATATAAGTATAAATCAATAAATGTTGTATTATTTATTTAACTATCTACACGATACCTATCATTGGCCCGGAACAGGGCTTTTTAAATATATTTCTTTTCGAGCAGCCCTGTCTGTCCTCCTGTCCTTTGCGATTACCTTTTTGGTCGGACAGTTTCTCATAAATTTCTTAAAGAGAAAGCAGATCATCGAGACAAACCGGATGCTTGGTCTTCAAGAAGACCAACTGGGAACCAAAGCCCGTACACCTACTATGGGTGGGTTGCTCATTATACTGGCCACCATTCTGCCTACATTGCTCCTCTCAAAATGGGACAATATTTATTGTATTTTACTGGTAGTAACGACCATTTGGATGGGAAGCATAGGCTTTTTGGATGATTACGTCAAGGTGTTTAAAAAACAAAAAGCAGGCCTCAATGGATGGATCAAATTAATTGGACAGTTTGTATTGGGGTTCATCGTAGGGGGTACCCTTTATTTTCACGAATCGGTTGTCATACGCGAATATCCTCTCAAGTCATCGCCTGCTGTGGTGTTGTTGGATGAAGAAACGGGGCAGTATAGAGACACAAAATCTACGAAGACAACCGTTCCTTTTTTTAAAGACAATAGCCTAGATTATGCCCAAATAGCCAAGTTCTTGTTTGGTAACGAAACCTACACCTGGCTGTTGTACATTTCCGTGATTGCTTTTATTATTGCTTCTGTTTCAAATGGCGCAAATTTAACAGATGGATTGGATGGTCTAACCGCCAGTACGGCAGTTGTTGTGGGGACCACATTGGCCATTCTTGCCTACTTATCTGGCCATATTCTATTTTCTAAATACCTGAACATCATGTATATCCCAAACTTGGGCGAATTGGCTGTATTTTGCTGTGCCTTTGTAGGAGCCTGTACCGGATTTCTTTGGTACAATGCCTACCCTGCTCAAATCTTTATGGGTGATACGGGCAGCTTGAGCATTGGATCCGTGATTGCTGTTGTAGCCATTTGCATTCGAAAAGAACTTTTATTACCTGTTTTGTGTGGGATATTTTTAATAGAAACGGGTTCTGTGATTTTGCAAACCAGTTATTTTAAATATACCCGAAAAAAATATGGAACAGGCCAAAGGATATTTAAAATGGCCCCTTTGCACCACCACTATCAAAAACTCGGGTGGCACGAAGCAAAAATTGTGGTACGTTTTTTAATCATCAGTCTTTTGCTTGCCGTTTTAACCCTTGTAACGTTAAAAATACGGTAACTGGCTGTATGGGGTAAATGATACTAGGAACCTTACAAATGCCTTACCTATTACTTCGGCTCTGAAAGCGTGCTAATGTAGGTCCATAGCGGCTCTATGCCTAGTGTATCGTGTGCAGAAACTGGGAAAATAGGAGGGATGCTTTCCCAATCTTCTGATAAGGCTTTCAGCAGGGCAGTATGATTTTTTTTTGCAAGGGTTCCATATTTTTTGTCTGCCTTGGTAAGGATAATAGAAAAGGGGATGCACGAACTCCCTAGCCAACGCATAAATGCTAAATCAATTTCTTGTGGTGGAATTTTTGCATCTATAAGCAGAAAAACATTTACCAAAGAAGATCTATGCAAAAGATACTCACGCAGCATCTTCTCCCATTTTATTTTTACGGTATGGCTTACGCATGCCCATCCATATCCAGGCAAATCTACAAAGTAGAGCCGGTTGTTGACCAAAAAATGGTTGATTAAAGCTGTTTTTCCAGGCTTTTTGGAAACCTTTGCCAATTGCTTCCGTTGCAGCAGGGTATTGATCAGGGAAGATTTTCCGACATTCGATCGACCTATAAAAGCTACTTCTGGCTTGGCATCGTTGGGACATTTTTTATAAGTAGTATTGCTTGAAACAAAGCAAGCGGTATGAACCTGCATCATGTGGTATGGTATGTTGATTACGTTTGGCAAAAATATACTCGATCGGGATCAAGATGCCGAATTCGTTATACGACCTCGCACCTAGTTCACCTGCCCTCGCCAGGCGGGCGTTACTTTTTTGCATGGATCAAAAAAGCAACCAAAAAAATCTAGCGCCGATTGAAAAAAGGAGGTGGAAAGCGATGGCATGCTTTCTATGCCCTCCTTTTTTCAAAGGCGCAAAGGCAGTATGGACGAGATGAAAACCTGCATCTTGAATCAGATAGGGTATAAGGTATAAGCCATGCTATCAATTGTTTAAGGCTTCTACGGGCTTTATTTTTAGGGCTCTATAGGCGGGTAGGATACCGGCCAAGCAGCTTGTTACGCAGATCGCTCCAAGTCCTTTCACAATAAAATCAGCCGGGCATGTTAAAGCGGCTAAGCAATAGCTCTTCCCAAGTGGGACCACCCATGTATTGAGCAGGTGTAGGCATGAAAAGCCTGCTACATACCCTATGATACCAGCGCATAGGGTTACAATCGTTACTTCTCCTAGAATCATGCATACAATTTCCCGTGAACGAGCCCCCAATACCCTCCGAATGGCAAATTCTTGTGTTCGTTCTTGTATGGTTACCAACATCATATTGGTAGTTCCTACTGCTCCTGTAATCAAAAAACAGATGCCTATGAGCCAAATAAAAATGGCCGTATTGTGAAACAATTTTTGAAATGCTTTGGCATGTGTGTTGATGTTCAATATACGAAACAAACGTTCGTTGTTGGGATCAAGGTTTAAATGACGTGCAAAATAGGAACAGAGTTGCTTTTCTACCCGTTGGTCGTCGGTTTCAGGGAACAATGTGAGACGAACCTGACTGATGTACTGACTGTGAGGTAGCAGCCAACGCCTGTAAAAGCTATTGGTAACCAATAGACGGTCTTCCTCTCCATGCATATGTGAGGTCAACGCATCCAATATGCCGACTACCCGTAACCCAGTATCATTTGCGAAAACATATTGGCCAATGGCTGAAGCATCTCCAAATAACTTTTCCTTAAGCTTGATGCCCAATACACATACGTTGTTGGCGGTGGCTTCATCGTGTGCCGTAAAGAAACGTCCTTCTTTGATCGATAGGTTGGCCAAGGAAGCAAAACAAGCATCAATAGCGAATATGGTAGATGCTTCTGTATGTGCTTCGTACCGTATGGCGGCGTCCCAGGAGACGTTAAAAGGTGTATATTGGTCAATACCTTCAATTTTTTGAGACAAACAATGGGTCAATTCGGTAGGTATGGGGTGGTAACCCTCTTCAGTCCGACTCGACCAAAAAAACATGGTTTTTTGGCCATACTTTGCAAATTCGTTTTGAACGCCATCTCGAAAGCCATTTCCGATACCCAGCAAGACAATCAGAATGAAGAGTGCCCACCCCACGCCAAATCCCATGGAAAGGGTGCGCGCTCTATGCATCACAACTGTTTGGTAGGCTTCTTTTAACGCATAGAGAACAAGCATGGTTTGTCTTGGTTAGCAAATGTGTATTAGATCTTCTTGCAAAACGTTACTGCTGCTGGAAATTTGCACGTGGACCTAGTCCTTAAATCCTCACCCAGCTGTGTATGCTGCAGTTTTGTGCTCTGTGTATCCTACAAATTACTCAGTATAAGCTCTTTTTTCAATTTGTCTATTGTATACGGAGACTATTGCAACGAAACCCCTTAGGGCTACTTGGGCATTTGTGTACAGAACAAACGCCATATGGGTATCGTTGTGTGCTGCAGCCAAGGGGCAGCCTACACCTCAAATGTAATAAAAAATTTGAGTTTGGTAAAAACACTGAGATTGAAATTTTTTCTATAATGCATGCTAGGGGCGGGAGCAAGGATGCATGGGTTTGGGTTTTGTTCTTACCGAACCCTTTCTCTGTGACAAATGCTTACATAGGGGCAATGGCCGCATATTTCTCTGTCATCGGTTTGGGTAAATGGCAGGTTTGGATCAAATAACTGTGTCAGTACTTCTGATAATTTTTTCTGAAAATCATATAAATAAGGAGTTATGTCTTCTATCTTCGAATAGGTTCTAGCGTTTTTGTCATCTTGCAACCAAAGAGCAGGCACATAGTTCCCAACAAAGTGTTCTCGTATGCTCATCAGGCAGGGCATGATGCGGTAAGCTGGAGCCATCTTTTGCGTTGATTGAAACAACCAGGCATAAAATACAAGCTGTAGTATTGACTTATTTTTTTGAATATGTGTGCGATCCCATAGGGTTTCCAGGCTAGATAGTTTGGCATTGGGGGTTCCAGTTTTGTAATCTATGATGCGTATGGTGCTCTCTTTGGTGTCTACGCGGTCTATGATACCCCCTAGCTGCACGGTTTGTCCATTGGCCAATTGCAACGGTAAGGTCAGCGGCGTTTCCCTACCCATTTCTACACCGATTAGGGTAAAAGGAGCATCCTTGGCATCCCTTTCCAATTGTTTTTCTACCAGTTTCTCTAGCAGTGCAGCAAGCAATTGGGGGGGGGGTATCGACGCATCTTGCGTTTGCTGATCCATTACAACCTCCTGGATCGTTTTCTTGACGCATACCTGTAGCTGTTTGACCGTAGCAGGCGTCAGTTTTTTGCCCACCCATGGACGGTACAGTTGCTCCAATACGCGGTGCAAAAAAATGCCCAGCTGTAGGGAGTTGGCCTGTTCTTTGGCATAATTTACAGACCGGATGCCCAATAGATAGCTAAAATAAAACTGCAACGGACAACTTAGGTAGCAAATAAGCGCAGAGGGGGGTAGGAAAACCGCAGGTTGGTCTTTGGTTACCAAGAATTTGTCCAGCAGTTGCATCACTTGCGCATCTTTTGGTACCATCCAGTCACAACCTATGTCTGCTGGTGGACCAAACGATACAGGCCTTTCGATGGGTTTCAATGGGCTATCGTATTCCAATTGTAACAACAGCCGACTCTTCTCCTGCACAGGTCCTGCGCAAACATCCCCATAGCTGCAGTAGCTGTTTTGTGCCCGTTGGAGCAACCGATACCATCCATACGAGACCATCCGTTCTGCTTCTATTGCTGGAATCGGTAGGCCAAACCGGTTGCGTATGGCATAGGGCAAAAAGGAAGATTCAGACTGCCTGCTTGGAAATAAATTTTCGCTCATATTCAATACAAAAATATTTTCAAAATCCAAATTATGGGACTCCGCAACATCTATAAGATAGAGGCTGGATTCAGTACGGTATGCATGAAAGGGAAAAAGTTGTTCGTGCAACATGGTACGTAACAAGGCAGGTGTACAGTCAGCATGGTTCATTTCTTTTGTCCATGGTGCCAGAAACGCAAGCAAATGTTGCAAGGCACTTCGGTTGAGGTCCAGCAAGAGGGTATGCGTTGGCGTAAAATGTTCTTGCAACCAAGATAAAATCAGGTATAAGCCAGATACAACGCCTTGCTGTAGTGCATGGTTCCATATATCCAATCGGCTGCTTGATGCGGTAACAGATAGGGTATTGGATGGCACCTGTTGTTGAAAGCAATGATTGGTTTCGATTGGTGCATCCATGCTTAACAATGGATGCATCAAGCAGCAAATGGCATGCAATCCACTTGCTCCTTTTGGGTTATTTTGGAGAGGCATAACGGCTTCTTCCCAAAGTTGCACCACTTTTTCTGCGATGGTATATACCACGGTATGCTTCAATGGATACTGCAGTCTAGCACGTAGGGCTATCTGTAGGTCAGACAATTTCTCAAGCAACGGCAACAACAAATCTGTACCACTTACTACGAGCGCCGTTTGGGCGTGTGGTATTCCTGTCCCATTTTTTTTGGTTTTCAGGGCATCTAGTACGTGTTGCACTTGGGCCAATGGGGTACTGGTTTCAGAGACAAAAACCCTTTTACGTTCGTCCTCTAGGTAGGTAGGCGTATTGGAAGAAAAACCAGCCTGAAAACAAGGGTTCGTTCGGTGTTTGCGCAAATAGTGTCCTGCTGGATGCAATAGATTGTCTAAATAGTGTGCATCGGTGTCCCAAAAAAACGAAGTAGCAACCTGCGTTGCGCATTGTTCCATAAATTGTACCTCAGCTGGTGTAAGCAGGTTGAAGCCAACAAAAACCAATGCTTGGCAGTCTATAACGCTTTGGGGTATTCTAGTTTTCGTTGCCGTTCTTCGGATGCACAACCCTTCGTATCCGAGCCCTTCTTCCATCAAGTTACGTGTAAACAACTGGTAAATCAGGGGCAATTTCTCCCAAAATAGGATGGTCTCACTTTCTGGGAACAGAGCTTGGTCGGTAGCAGACTCTTTGATTAAAGCAGCATGGGCGTAGACTGTTTTTTTTTCTGCCACAGACGTATCTAGTTTTTGGTAGTCCACCAACGTTGAAAAAAACCCCTCTGGTTGAATTAGATAGCGATCCAGCAAGTCAAAATCCTGTAAGAGCGCTTTGCCCTGGGCATAAAAATGCTCAAAAGGGGTATGCCTCTCCAGCAGTGTGTTGGATACTGCATGCAATTTTTCCAACAGAAGCAGCGTAGGGGCTACTTTTAGGGGAGATGCGTCTAACATCAGCTGGCGTAGGGTATACAAAGCAGGCGCTGGATGTTCCTGTCCCATGGTGTTGTATAGATGGGATTGAACGCAATCGATCGATGCATCCGTCGGACAGACGAATACAGTTTTCTTGCCCGATGTCCTGTATTTGCAACGTTCCAATACCTGCAGCCAAAAGGGCAAATGGGTAGTAGTGTACATGTACGAATGTAAAAAAAATAATTGGCTTGAAGCGACATGGCTGGATCAATTATGTTCGCAAGGGCAGGTCTAGCCTTTGTTTTGGATATCTAAAAGATGGGGTGGAAAAGAAGGTATGGCCATGTTTCATGCTCTACTGTATCTACTTCAAGTTGCGGGTTTCCATCTGGTCCGTACTGCAAACCGCGTCTTTGAAAAAAGGAGTATATAGAAAGCGTACAATGCCAACCAAACTGTTGTTCGTGAAATGCATCACAAAGGTAATCCCAAGATTCCCTATTGCGCTCCTGGGTGGAGATTTGAAGGCGCTCGGTAAGGTCCCTAACCATAGCGGCAGTGTAGATACGGTTGTCGAAACGGCGCATCGGTTCTACATTTTTGAATGGAAGTTGAATGGCAGTACGTCTGAAGCTTGGCAACAGATAGAGGCGAAAAACTATGCTAGGGGCTATTTCCACCAAGGCAAAAATGTCGTTTGGGTAGGTTTGAATTTCGTGCATACGCTTTGTCCAAGCTGTCAAACCCGTTCGAAACAACCAGGATGTACAGCATGCAAACAGCTGCCCAAGCACCCGAATCACAACAACATAGATGGCTTTGCTACCAGAACGTACGATGCGCCTGGTCATGAATTATTGGATCAAGCGACGGAAGGTACATTTTATCATGGACACCTGAATTTCAATGTGGTTGCTCGATCGTGTGCCTCCTCTAGCAACGTTGTCTAAGCCAATGCCACCTTGCGTATAGCAAACAGCAGCAATCCACAACACGAGGGAAGGGTACCTAAAAAAGGAGTTCAAAACTGCCAAGGGAAGCTGCGTGCGGCTGTTCTGCGCTTTAGTTATCACATGCCATGCAAGAGATGGGGCAGCCAAGAAGAGAACCTATTGCTTGACCGATGCAAATGCAGCTAGAGCATAGCTTCTGGCTTTGGCATGGTCTACGATCGGAGCAGGGTACTCCTGAATGGGTGCAGTTGGAGACAACCAAGGCGTATGAATCCATGCATCTGGGATGTTTGCCAATGCTGGAAGATGCCGACGAATGTATAGGCCATGGGGATCAAATTTTTTGCTTTGGATAATGGGGTTAAAAATCCTAAAATAAGGTGCGGCATCGCACCCACAACCAGCTACCCATTGCCAATTAACGGTATTTATGGCCAAATCGGCATCCAACAACTGCTCCCAAAACCATTGCGCCCCTGCTCTCCAATGGATGAGTAGGTGCTTGGTAAGAAACGAAGCCACAACCATCCGCGCACGGTTGGGCATGCTGCCCGTTGCATATAAGTCACGCATCGCTGCATCGACGATGGGATAACCCGTTTTACCTTCTTTCCAAGCTGCAAGCAGCGTTTCGTTGGAACTCCATGGAAAACGTTCAAAAACAGCCTGGTAAGAATGTGTAGGTAAATCTGGATGATGGTAAAGCAAATAAGCGCTAAATTCTCTCCAACCCAGCTCGCGTACAAAAGCCGAACCATTTGCTTCCATTTGGTTTAATGCATGTACAACTTGCCGTGCAGAGAGGTTGCCAAACCGCAAATAAGCAGAAAGCTCCGAGCCTCCAATCCGATCCAGAAAGTCCCGTTGTTGCGCATAATGGGCTGCTTTTTGGGCAACAAATTGCTTCAACCGGACTTGGCCCGCTTGTTCACCTGGCGTATGCAACAGCCCTACCAGTGCTTTGTGTGCTGAAAAAAAAGTAGGCGCACGGGTGAAAAGTTGTTCGTTGCAAAGCCTCCTAGAAGTAGACCATAGAAAGTTCGGTGCGGGCAAAGGCACCTCGCAATAAGATTGCTTCAAACAGTGCGTCCAAAATGGGCCAAATAGTTTGAAAGTAGTTCCTTGCTTGGTATAGAGATGTTGAGGAGGAAAAAGCAAGCCCGCATCAAAAGAACGGCATGCTATGGGCGCCGCTTCTCGCTCTAAACGTTCATCCAAAGAGCTGTTCCATGGGTCGTAACATTTGTTCCAGTAAATACTTCTGGCCTGCACGTACTTCGTTAATTTCATTAAGATAGCGATTGGTTCTCCTGTGTCAATCCAGAGTGGAATACCGAATGGCTGCAATGCGGCGTGCAATTCCATCAGACTTTGGCATACCCATTCCGTTTGCCTTGCATTCATCTGCCAAGGATGGGTTGTGTCAAACACATAAACAACCAAAGCCACATCGTTTGCAGCATGAAACAAAGCTGGATTATCCAAAATCCGCAAATCGTTGCGCAACCAAACAAGCGTCTGCATAAAACAAGCGAGCACAGGCATACAAATACGAACATCCAACCGCCCTATATGCATAAGAACGTAGGATCAAAACGATACTTTTGGGCTAAGTTACGGGCAAATTTTGAATGGTCCTACAATGATGCACCAAAAAAGTCCCACTCAAGAGGAACCTTAAAATTTTGCTTACTTGTCCGTCGGGTGCTTAGATTCGTGGTTGATGTCTTTAGCTAAATGCTGCTCGCAAAGATGGATTTGATCCACAAAAAAAGGAGGTCAGCAAGCACAGATTTCAAATCATATGAACAATTTTTTACCTTTGATTGAGGGTAGGGAAATGCCGTACACAGAAATCGTTCCAGATCCTTACACGTATGCAGCATTTGTATCTTTTTTCTAGGTACTCATCGGGTAGGGTGAGGGCAGGGGTTAAACTGGAAAGGAGAAAAATTAACAATTATGAGCAATCGATTTATGGCATCTTATACCAGTAAGCATATCAAACAACGGAACACTGTTGTCCTTATTGGGATGCTGCTCTTTTGTATTGCGTGTTCCAACAACACAGATTCTTTAAAAAGAAAGGATACTCATTCTACCAAACCTGAAGCTCGAAGCAGTAAAAGGCAAAACATGGGCCACCCTGAAGGTACTGGAAGCAGTGGAGGATCTGGTTCGGGTGGAGATACTGGAGGGTCATCTGGAAGTAGCGGTAGTGCAGGATCTGGAAGTAGCGGTAGTGCAGGATCTGGAGGTAGCGGTAGTGTAGGATCTGGAGGTAGCAGTAATGTAGGATCTGGAGGTAGCGGTAGTGTAGGATCTGGGGATGAAGTTCTTGGAGTATCTGGGGATGGTAAGGAGGCATCTGAACTACGCACACTAAAAAAGGTAAATAGCACAGAATCATTAAAGGAGGATGTTTCATCATCTGAGGCACAACCATACACAGTACTAGAGATAGGTATGCTGGGGGAGGCATCTGAACTACGCACACTAAAAAAGGTAAATAGCACAGAATCATTAAAGGAGGATGTTCCATCATCTGAGGAACAACCACACACAGTACTAGAGATAGGTAGCAATATAGATACGATAACGCATCCAGACGTTTCGAAAAAGGTTTGTTTTTATTGTAAAAAACCAGAAATAAAAGAACGAGAAACCCTTAAGAGTCTATTTATGAAGTCTGTTGATTGGTTGGGAGATTTTATTCTCCCCAGTGTTCCCTATGGACCGTTCATATGCCGTGAGTGCAAAAGAAAATCTTTCATAGTTTAGACCCGATCATGTTTATGACGTATAAAGCGTTGGTTATAGACACATTCCGCATCTTTTGAAAACTCCTTCGCAGTTATTTTCAGCCGACATTCCGCACAAAATCTGTAAGAAATTGAAACCCAATTCTTTATTTTAGAAAAAATCACTCGACGAAAATAATAAATATCTGATAGTCAATTATTTATGATTTTTTGTGCGGAATGTCGGTTTAAGTTAAGGTGCTTTTAAAAAAGCATCGCTATGTGTTTTTT
>DATGWI010000137.1:0-4258 GCA_035299565.1 Amoebophilaceae bacterium
GAGTGAACTGCTTCCTGTGGCAGGTTGCCCACTACAAGGGGCACCTTGTGCGATCCACCGCCGGCCCCTGGCATGCATGGTTCAATAGTTATGATCGAATGAATAACAAATTTCGTGAAATTGTCGTTTTTTGCGAATATCTCCTCAAATATGGCCCAAAAAAATAATCGGGCCACATTGGCGAGTACTTTTGCGACCTCCTCTACAACTTTGAATATCATACTTTTTGCCGTAGGACCAATATTTAGCGCGCTAGGGCTCTCTGATGGTGTACGCGTGAACGCACGAAAACGGTTTTTTGCACAAAAATCAAGAAAATGCCCAACTTCATGCTATCAGCTGCTCATGTATTGGTGTCTATGATGAATACAACTGTCTGAGCCTACTCCTGGGTCAGTCGAGCCTTTTTATTGGTTTTTGTGAACAATTGCGTTTCTTACGTAAACGGTTTTTGATTTTTTCCGTAGTCTCAATGAGCTTTGTGATCAAAATGAGTGCATCTAGCTGATGCTCCTTTGAAAGAGCTTTTAGGGGCTATTTTTAAAATTGCAATAGCTGCATTTGTTCACTAGTTATGGCCAATCATAGTTTAACGCACTTTTAACGTCACGACCATTTTATGCCAACAAGTGCTCAAGAAGCTCAGGAACAATTTTTTATGCATTTTTCTCTGAAAGACGAGGTTGCAGGGCACACTTGGGTGCAGCCAGCCAGCGAAAACATGCCAAATTGGTTTTTCAGTGATTTTTGGATTACAGTCGCACTAGTAAACTTGGACAGAGGCACGTGCCTACACATTTTGACTCATAACTAGGGCAAAATCCAACCATTAGTAAATTCCATTGGTGGCTATGTCAAGAATGTTTGGGCGAACAGTTTGGGAGTGCTTGCAGGCTTGTCAGTCCTTTGATTCACTAGTTACAGCCTCTCAAACATGGACTATTTTTGCAAAATTTTGATTTTGAATAACTTCCAAACTATGTGAGCTGGACCAAATTTACGACATGCCAGCTGATGCAAATGGTCTCCACTTGCCCTCTGTGCACCCATGTCATGTTTTCAAGCTTCTCTCGCTGCTCTGTGACTAAATAGGTCATGTTGCATGCACGGAAAATTTCAAATTGAGCACAATTTTTGCCTTTTGATGGCATTATGAGCCCTCTGGCGTATTTTTCTCCAACAGGAGAAGTACCAGGCTACACATGGGTGTACTTAGCTTGACAAAATGTTCAAAATTGAATATTCTATGAATTTTTCAGTACAGTCGTACTACGTAACTTTGACTGATGAACGTGCATGCACATTTTGACTCATATCCACAGTCCTAACCATACTTTGGTAACTTCCTTTGGTGGCTGCCTGGACGATGATTTGAGGAACAGTTTGGGACTGCCTGCAGGCTTGTCAGTGCTTTGATTCACTAGTTACAGCCTCTCAAACATGGACAATTTTTGCAAAACTTTGATTTTGAATAACTTCTGAACTAAGTCAGCTGGAGCAAATCTACAACATGTCAGCTGATGCAAATGGTGTCTACTTGCCTTCTGTCGACCCATGTCATGTTTTTAAGCCTCTCTCATTGCTTTGTGACTGAATACGTGACATTGCGTGCACGCATATTTTCAAATGTAGCACCATTTTTGCCTTTTGATGGCATTATGAGCCCTCTGAGGTATTTTTCTCCTGCAGAAGAGGTAGCAGGGTACACATGCATGCAACTAGCTTGACAAAAAGTTCAAAATTGAATATTCTGTGATTTTTTGACTACAGTCGTACTACGTAACTTTGACAGACGCACGTGCATGCACATTTTCACCCATATCTATGGTCCAAATCATACTTTAGTAAATTCCATTGGTGGTTGGCTGGAAGATGTTTGAAGGGACAGTTACGGACTGCCTGCAGGCTTGTCAGTGCTTTGATTCACTAGTTACAGTGTCTCGAACATGGACTATTTTTGCAAAATTTTTATTTTGAATAACTTTTCAACTGTTTGGGCTGGAGCAAATCTACAACATGTCAGCTAATGCAAATGGTTTTCACTTGCCTTGTATTGGCTAATATCATGTTATCAAGCTTCTCTCATTGCTGTGTGACTATATACGTCAATTTGCCTGCACACATAACTTCAAATTTTGCTCAATTTTCACCTTTTTATGAGTATTGATATTGATATGAGCCTTTTCAGGTGCATTTCTGCTACAAAGGACATGTCAGCACAGTCAACTTGGATGCATACAGGTTATATACATCATATGTTGTATGCTCACTGCAGCGTAAGCTGCAATGCATAGTCATGCGTAAGCATGACTGCATTGCAGCGTGCCTAGAAGCTCAAAGTTATCCACAAAAATCTCTCATACACTCCCTGCGAGAGCAGCTTCTCACACCGCGCTGCATTAGCAGCGCTCTGCACTACCGCAGGTAGTGCGTAGTTCAATCAGATTATTTCATGTTAGCTCTAATTAGATCAGATTGGATTACCTAGAAATGACTTGATTGCATCGTATTAGGTCCAGTTCAGTTAGGTTAGGTTAGGTTTGGTTGAATTAGGTTAGGTTAGGTTAGGTTAGGTTAGGTTAGATTTGGTTAGCTTACTTTAGGTTAGATTAGGAGAAATTTGGTCAGGTCAGCTTTGGTTTTGTGTGGTTGAGTTAGGTTGGGTTAGGTTAGGTTGGGTTAGGTTTGGTTAGGTTAGGTTAGGTTAGGTTAGGTTATGTTAGGTTAGGTTAGGTTAGGTTAGGTTTGGTTCCATTTGATTATGCTGCTGCATTAAGCTGCGTTGAATGCTTCATTGAAACAGATCAGTTTTGCATACAAGCATATATCCAAACAAGTCATTATTCGGATCCTAAGCAAACATTCAGAGAAGTCACAAATTGCATATAAAGCATATTTATTTGGGTTTTCTTCAGATGAGTTCAAAATTAGTTTGATTAGGTTAGCTCGGGTTAGGTTATGTTAGGTTTGGTTAGGTTAGTTTAAATTAGGTTACGTTAGGTTAGGTTAGGTTAGGTTAGGTTAGGTTTGGTTAGGTTGGGTGGAATTTCTTTAGCTTGTAATCTGCATCGTGAGCATCCCTTGATGTTGTTATGTTGCATACAAGGTATAGCTCATCACAAGTTGCTCTGTCGATGAATTGCATGGTTTCACGCAGTGCAATTTGTAGTGTGGACTCAGGCATGGTTTGTGTGCCTGTGAAGCGTAGCCAAGCTTAGCTTTTGCGCAGCGGAGCATAGCAATGAGATGATGGTCAAGTGTGGACTCTGGCATGTTTTATGAGCCTGCGGAGCGTCTAGCGGAGCATATGGCTGCGTGCACGCATGCCCCAGGTGATGAAGACGATTGACTCTGAATGGTTGATAACTTGACAACGGTGCGCCAGAGTAAAGATACCGTTGTCAAGTATCAGCCATGCGGCTAGCTCACCCTCAGCTATTTAGCACAAAGCCTCATCACTTTCTCTCGGCTTTTCCCTGGTTGGAGTGGCCGCCTGAGAGCCCCGCAGGGGCGATTTTGGTCACCGGGTAGGTGACAGAGCTGAGAAGTTAAGTCAGGCCGTTTGTGGAAGTTTGCTATTAGTTTTCAGCTTCTATGCCTACATTTTATCTAAGGAACTTACACAGATGAGCTCCCGAAAAAATTCTCAAAAATATTACATGGTTCCAGGATGGTCATTCATTCGTGGCAAGTCCGTAGCTCAATTAGGGGCCGAGGAAAGCCTTGTGAAAGTTTGGCATTTTTTAATCCTATAGAACGACAATGTTAGCTATTTTGCGCGTAACTAGTGAAAAAACCAATAAATAGGGATGTAGTTTCTGTGGCAGGTAGGCACATCCTAGGGGCATCTTTCTGAGCTGGTTTGGCTACTAAAAACCTGTAAATTCACTAGTTATGGCCGACCGAGCGTTGCCGAGGAGTGAAAAAAAGTGGCGAAAAAATTTGCAAAAAGTGCCAAATAAAAAATTGCATCTTGTATACCATCTCCAGGAGTGTTTGCTCATCAAAGGATTCTAGTCTAGCACAATTAGGGGCTGAGTTAAAAATCTTTGAAAATTTTTCCTATAGACACGTAATGTTAACAAAAAACGCCATAACATTGCAACCGTTGGTTTCTGAGTGAACTGCTTCCTGTGGCAGGTTGCCCACTACAAGGGGCACCTTGTGCGATCCACCGCCGGCCCCTGGCATGCATGGTTCAATAGTTATGATCGAATGAATAACAAATTTCGTGAAATTGTCGTTTTTTGCGAATATC